>NZ_JBFAWL010000001.1:93594-135760 GCF_040680275.1 Streptomyces sp. NPDC052079 | reverse complement strand
TTTCTAATCTGTGGGGTTCTTATGGGGGGGCCGGGGGGGGGGCGGCCCGGAGTCCCGGGGGCCGCCCCACTCCCGTCAGACCTCTTCGACGCTGCTCGGCTCGCGCCGGGACAGGTCGATGCCGAGCTCCTCCGCAGCGCGGAAGACGTCCTCGTCGGTGTCACGCATCTCGATGGACATACCGTCGCTGGACAGCACCTCCACGTTCAGGCACAGGGACTGCATCTCCTTGATGAGGACCTTGAAGGACTCGGGGATGCCGGGCTCGGGGATGTTCTCGCCCTTGACGATGGCCTCGTAGACCTTCACGCGGCCGGTGACGTCGTCGGACTTGATGGTCAGCAGCTCCTGGAGCGCGTAGGCGGCGCCGTACGCCTCGAGTGCCCACACCTCCATCTCGCCGAACCGCTGGCCACCGAACTGAGCCTTACCACCCAGCGGCTGCTGGGTGATCATGGAGTACGGACCGGTCGAACGCGCGTGCAGCTTGTCGTCGACCAGGTGGTGCAGCTTCAGGATGTACATGTAGCCGACCGAGATCGGGTCCGGGAACGGCTCACCGCTACGGCCGTCGAACAGCCGCGCCTTACCGGTCGGGAGCACCATGCGCTCGCCGTCGCGGTTCGGGATGGTGTGCTGGAGCAGACCCGCGAGCTCGTCCTCACGCGCACCGTCGAAGACCGGCGTGGCGACGTTGGTGCCGGGCTCGACCTGGTCGGCGCCGATGGCCTGGAGCCGCTGCGCCCACTCGTCCGCGAGGCCGGAGACGTCCCAGCCGCGGCTGGCGAGCCAGCCGAGGTGGATCTCCAGGACCTGTCCCGGGTTCATTCGGGACGGCACACCCAGCGGGTTGAGGATGATGTCGACCGGGGTCCCGTCCTCGAGGAACGGCATGTCCTCGATGGGCAGGATCTTGGAGATGACGCCCTTGTTGCCGTGCCGGCCGGCGAGCTTGTCACCGTCGGTGATCTTGCGCTTCTGCGCGACGTAGACGCGCACCAGCTGGTTCACACCGGGGGGAAGCTCGTCGCCCTCCTCGCGGTCGAAGACGCGCACGCCGATGACCTTGCCGGTCTCACCGTGCGGCACCTTCAGCGAGGTGTCACGGACCTCACGGGCCTTCTCACCGAAGATCGCGCGCAGCAGACGCTCCTCGGGGGTCAGCTCGGTCTCACCCTTGGGCGTGACCTTGCCGACGAGGATGTCACCGGCGATGACCTCGGCACCGATACGGATGATGCCGCGCTCGTCGAGGTCGGCGAGGACCTCCTCGGAGACGTTCGGGATGTCCCGGGTGATCTCCTCGGGGCCGAGCTTGGTGTCACGGGCGTCGACCTCGTGCTCCTCGATGTGGATCGAGGAGAGGACGTCGTCCTGCACGAGGCGCTGCGACAGGATGATCGCGTCCTCGTAGTTGTGACCCTCCCACGGCATGAACGCGACCAGCAGGTTCTTGCCGAGCGCCATCTCACCGTTCTGGGTGGCCGGACCGTCGGCGAGGACCTGGCCCTCGATGATCCGGTCGCCCTCGGCGACGATGACCTTCTGGTTGACCGAGGTTCCCTGGTTGGACCGGGAGAACTTGGCGAGGCGGTACGTGATGTACGTGCCGTCGTCGTTGGCGGTGGTGATGTAGTCCGCGGAGACCTCCTGGACCACACCCGCCTTCTCGGCCTTGACCACGTCGCCGGCGTCGACGGCGGAGCGGTACTCCATGCCGGTGCCGACGAGCGGGGACTCGCTCCTGATCAGCGGCACGGCCTGACGCATCATGTTCGCGCCCATGAGGGCACGGTTGGCGTCGTCGTGCTCGAGGAACGGGATCATGGCGGTCGCGACCGACACCATCTGGCGCGGCGAGACGTCCATGTAGTCGACCTCGTCACCGGGGACGTAGTCGACCTCGCCGCCGCGGCGGCGGACCAGGATGCGGTTCTCGACGAAGCGCATCTCGTCGCTGAGCGGCGCGTTGGCCTGCGCGATGACGAAGCGGTCCTCCTCGTCGGCGGTCAGGTAGTCCACCTCGTCGGTGACCTGGCCGTCGACGACCTTGCGGTACGGCGTCTCGATGAAGCCGAACGGGTTGATCCGCCCGTAGGAGGCGAGCGAACCGATCAGACCGATGTTCGGGCCTTCCGGCGTCTCGATCGGGCACATGCGGCCGTAGTGCGACGGGTGGACGTCACGGACCTCGAAGCCGGCCCGCTCACGGGAGAGACCACCCGGGCCGAGGGCGTTGAGACGACGCTTGTGCGTCAGGCCCGACAGCGGGTTGTTCTGGTCCATGAACTGGGACAGCTGGCTGGTGCCGAAGAACTCCTTGATGGAGGCGACGACCGGCCGGATGTTGATCAGGGTCTGCGGCGTGATCGCCTCGACGTCCTGGGTGGTCATGCGCTCGCGCACGACGCGCTCCATACGGGCGAGACCCGTACGGACCTGGTTCTGGATCAGCTCGCCGACGTTGCGGATACGACGGTTGCCGAAGTGGTCGATGTCGTCGGTCTCGACGATGATCGAGCGGCCCGACTCGCCGACCGTCTCGGTCTCACCGGCGTGCAGCTTCACCAGGTACTTGATGGTGGCGATGATGTCGTCGGTGGTGAGCACGCCGGCGTCCAGCGGCTCGTCCCCGCCGAGCTTCTTGTTCACCTTGTAGCGGCCGACCTTGGCCAGGTCATAGCGCTTGGGGTTGAAGTAGAGGTTCTCCAGCAGCGTCTGCGCGGCCTCACGGGTGGGGGGCTCGCCCGGACGCAGCTTGCGGTAGATGTCGAGCAGCGCGTCGTCCTGGCCCTGGGTGTGGTCCTTCTCCAGGGTGGCGCGCATGGACTCGTACTCGCCGAACTCCTCGAGGATCTGCTCGGTGGTCCAGCCGAGCGCCTTCAGGAGGACGGTGACGGACTGCTTGCGCTTGCGGTCGATGCGCACACCGACCATGTCGCGCTTGTCGATCTCCATCTCCAGCCAGGCACCCCGGGAGGGGATGATCTTGGCGGAGAAGATGTCCTTGTCGGACGTCTTGTCGATGGAGGAGTCGAAGTAGACACCGGGCGAGCGGACCAGCTGGGACACCACGACACGCTCGGTGCCGTTGATGACGAAGGTGCCCTTGTTCGTCATGAGCGGGAAGTCGCCCATGAAGACGGTCTGGGACTTGATCTCGCCGGTCTCGTTGTTGGTGAACTCGGCGGTGACGAAGAGCGGGGCGGCGTACGTGAAGTCGCGCTCCTTGCACTCGTCGATGGAGTTCTTCGGGGGCTCGAAGCGGTGGTCACGGAAGGTCAGCGACATCGACCCGGAGAAGTCCTCGATCGGGGAGATCTCTTCGAAGATCTCCTCCAGACCGGACTTGGTGGGGACGTCCTGCCCGTTCTCGAGAGCCTCCTCGACGCGAGCCTTCCAGGCGTCGTTCCCGAGCAGCCAGTCAAAGCTCTCGGTCTGCAGCGCGAGAAGGTTCGGAACCTCGAGGGGCTCCTTGATCTTTGCAAAGGAGATGCGCAGCGGGGCGGTGCTGGCGCCGTTGTTCGTATTCGCGGTCGAGGCGTTGCGCGAGGCGGCCAAGAGGGGGTCCTTCCGAGGGCTCGGACTCACTACGCGCGTACCGGCCCCCCACTGTGCACAGGGACAGAATCTTCCGATAGGGAGAAAACCCCAGGTCAGAGATCATTTGTCGTCAGTGCTCGAGTGAGGGCATGCCCCTGGTGACGGGCAGGGGACAGCTAACAGGCAGCGCAAAGGGTCAGTGTAGCCACTTGGCACACTGATGTCCAGTGCGGTGTACGAGACCGGGTAGTGGCCCTCGTTGTTCTCATCTCCTGCGACAAGGCGCTGCCCTCAACGCACCGTGATACTGCCCTCTTTGCCGTCGATCCATGCCTCGGATTCGGATCCTTGTGACGACGCGTCCTGAGAATTGCGCGCTGCGTGCGGTTCGTCAAGGCCCCCTCTGCCCCGACTGCCTCCCACGAGGCGATTCTCCGCGGGCCCCTGGAGGCACAACGAAGATCACCATACCCCCCGCCGTCCCGGGTGCAAGGCAGCCGCCGCCGGACCCCCGGTACGCCGAAGAGCGACCACCCGGATGGATGATCGCTCCTCAGCGCTTGAGCGTTACACGTCCCGTGGAACGTGCCTACGGATCCTGCCGGACCCGCGAGGTCTTACTTGACCTCGACGGAGGCGCCGGCGGCCTTGAGGGACTCGGCGGCCTTCTCGGCGGTCTCCTTGTTGACCTTCTCGAGGACCGGCTTCGGGGTGCCGTCGACGAGGTCCTTGGCCTCCTTGAGACCCAGGGAGGTCAGCTCGCGCACGACCTTGATGACCTGGATCTTCTTGTCGCCGGCGCCGGTGAGGACGACGTCGAACTCGTCCTTCTCCTCGGCGGCCTCGGCCGGGGCGGCCGGACCGGCCGGGCCGGCAACGGCGACCGCGGCGGCGGCGGTGACGTCGAACTTCTCCTCGAAGGCCTTCACGAACTCGGAGAGCTCGATGAGGGTCATCTCCTCGAACTGCGCGAGCAGGTCTTCCTGGCTGAGCTTCGCCATGATGGCGGTCCTTCCACTAAATCGGCAGGTGCCGGATGTACGGGGTGAGGCGGGCGTACGTCGGGCCCGCGTCGACCCTCACCTCATGCGGTTCATGCGGCGAGGATCGGAAAGCGAGCCGAATTACTCGGCACCGCCCTGCTCGTCCTTCTTGGCACGAAGCGCGTCCACGGTGCGGACGAGCTTCGAGGGGAGCGCCTGGAAGAGCTGAGCAGTCTGCGTCTGCTTGCCCTTGAAGGCACCCGCCAGCTTGGCGAGCAGAACCTCGCGGGACTCGAGGTCCGCAAGCTTCTTGATCTCGTCGGCGGACATCGCCTTGCCGTCAAGGACACCGCCCTTGATGACGAGATTCGGGTTCTCCTTGGCGAAATCGCGCAGACCCTTCGCCGCCTCGACCGGGTCACCGGTCACGAAGGCGACCGCCGACGAACCCGCGAACAGGTCGTCGAGCGTGGTGATCCCGGCCTCCTGGGCCGCAATCTTGGTCAGCGTGTTCTTCACCACACGGTACTGAGCGTTCTCACCGAGTGAACGGCGCAGCTGCTTGAGCTGAGCCACGGTGAGACCGGTGTACGCGGTAACGACAGCAGCGTTGGAGTTGCGGAACTTGTCCCGCATCTCCTCGACGGCATCGACCTTGTCAGGCCTCGCCATGAGCCTCGGCCTCCTTCCGGGTGATTCGGACCGCGCGGACCCGAAGGAGGACTGGGGAAAACGAAACGCCCCGGGCGCAGGCGCACGGGGCGTAGCTCAACCGGTCACTCGCGGCCTCACGGCGGCGAATTCCGGGAACTCTTCCACTGACACCTACGCGGGTCGTCCGCAGTTCAGCGGATCCTTCGGCCACCGCGCCCTCTGACGAGCGCACGGCAACGACCAGCGGTCTTTGGCTTCCGTGGAAGAGTACGCGAACGGATCGGTGTCAAGCAAATCGCCTAGGCACCCGCGCCGATGCCCTCCAGCTCCTGCATCATCTTCATGAAGTCGAACGTGTCCTTCTCCGCCGGCGCCTTGACGTCGGCAGCGGCGCCGTAGTCGGAGTAGTGCGCCGTCATCTTCATCGTGCCCTGGTTCATCTGCATGCCGACGATCATCTTGACCGGGTAGTCGTCCTCGTTGACCCAGACCTCGGTGTCGTAGCCCTTCAGGCCGGTCTTCTTCATGTTGGCGACGAGCTGCTCGCGCTCCTTCTCGGTGAACACACCGTCGAGCCCCTTGTTGGCGTCGAGCATCTCCTCGATGGTCAGCGTGCCCTTGTAGTGCTGCGTCTGGACGCCGTCGACCTTCTCCGGGCCCACGTGCTTCAGGTTCTTCGACCCGAGCAGCATGGCGAGCTGCTGTGCCGGGTCCTGGTTCATGTTCTCGATGCCCCCGGTCATCTGCTTCTGGATCTCGGGGTCGCCGGACGCCTCGGCGATGGCGCCGAAGTCCATCTTCATCCAGCGCTTGCCGTCCATGTCGGCGGCCGCCTTCGCTCCCATGTCCATGTACATGGCCTGGTCCAGCATGATCATGCGGACCTGCTCGGGGGCGTCCGGGTCGCCCTCCGTGAGCGCGGAGCCCTTCATGGTGACGTCCATGACGGCCGGGTCCCAGCCCTGGACGCCGGACATCTCCATGGTGCCGCCGCCTTCCAGGCCGGCCGGCATCTCCATCGTCATGCGGACCTTGGAGGACTTGGCCTCCGAGGTGTTCTTGAAGGCGGCCTGGAGGACCTTCGTCATCTCGTGCTGCGTCTGCACCTTGGACTGCGACGAGTCGGCGCCCTTCTTCTTGCCGTCCTTGTCACCCCCACCACATCCCGCGACACCGGCGACGACGGCCGCGGCCGTCAGACAGACACCCGCGCGCTTCCATGCGGACATCCCCATAGGTCCCACCCCTGTGTTGTGTGTGTGCGCTGTGCAACGTCTGTGCGATGAGAAGAACGGTAACGCAAGGGACCGACACTGGCGTACGACAAAGCCCGTCCCCGCGCCTCGGGAGGCGTGGGGACGGGCTTCTCACAGCGGTGCGGGCCGGCCGGCCCACCCGGCTCAGACCGCGGCCGGGTCCTCCTCGACGAGGAGGTTGCGGGTGCGGTTCGGGTCGAGCGGGATGCCGGGGCCCATCGTGGTGCTGATGGCGGCCTTCTTGATGTAGCGGCCCTTGGCGGCGGACGGCTTGAGACGGAGGATCTCCTCCAGCGCGGCGCCGTAGTTCTCCACCAGCTTGGTGTCGTCGAAGGACGACTTGCCGATGATGAAGTGCAGGTTCGCGTGCTTGTCGACACGGAACTCGATCTTGCCGCCCTTGATGTCGTTGACGGCCTTGGCGACGTCCGGGGTGACGGTGCCGGTCTTCGGGTTCGGCATCAGACCACGGGGACCGAGCACGCGGCCGAGGCGGCCGACCTTGCCCATGAGATCCGGGGTGGCGACGACGGCGTCGAAGTCCAGACGGCCCTTCGACACCTCGTCGATCAGCTCGTCGGCGCCGACGATGTCGGCGCCCGCGGCACGCGCGGCCTCGGCACGGTCACCGGTCGCGAAGACCAGGACCCGGGCGGTCTTGCCGGTGCCGTGCGGGAGGTTCACGGTGCCACGGACCATCTGGTCGGCCTTGCGCGGGTCGACACCCAGACGGAAGGCGACCTCGACGGTGCCGTCGAACTTGGTCGTGGACGTCTCCTTGGCGAGACGGACGGCCTCGAGCGGGGCGTACAGCTTCTCCCGGTCGATCTTGGCGTCCGCAGCGCGGAGAGACTTGCTGCGCTTGCTCACTGAAAGCTCCTGTGGAATCTGAGGAGTCGTGGTCCGGGCCGAGCAGGCCCTGCCACTACTGCTTGACTTACGGGGGTGGAGGTCAGCCCTCGACCGTGACGCCCATGGAACGGGCGGTGCCGGCGATGATCTTCTCGGCGGCGTCCAGGTCGTTGGCGTTGAGGTCGGGCATCTTGGTGGTGGCGATCTCACGGACCTGGTCACGCGTGATCTTCGCGACCTTGGTCTTGTGCGGCTCGCCGGAGCCCTTCTCCACGCCCGCGGCCTTGAGGATCATCTTGGCGGCCGGCGGGGTCTTGGTGATGAAGGTGAAGGAACGGTCCTCGTAGACCGTGATCTCCACCGGGATGACCCAACCGCGCTGCGACTCGGTCGCGGCGTTGTAGGCCTTGCAGAACTCCATGATGTTGACGCCGTGCTGGCCCAGCGCGGGGCCGACCGGCGGGGCCGGGTTGGCGGCACCGGCCTGGATCTGGAGCTTGATGAGCCCCGTGACCTTCTTCTTCTTGGGAGGCATGGCTCTCCGGGTCCTTTCGATTCGGGTCCTGCCCACGTCATGGGGACAACCCGGACGCAGGCATACCGCACAACGATAACGGGTATAGATGCGCGGCCAAAAACCGAGCAGGTCAGACAAACGCGCGAGCGCTCGCCTGACCTGCGCGGAAGCTGTATGTCAGCCGTTTCCAGAAGGCTAGTTCTTCTGGATCTGGTCGAAGGAGAGCTCGACCGGCGTCTCGCGGCCGAAGATCTCCACCAGGCCCTTGACCTTCTTGGAGTCGGGGTTGATCTCGTTGATGGTCGCCTGCAGCGTGGCGAACGGGCCGTCGGTGACGGTGACCGAGTCGCCGACCTCGAAGTCCAGCACCTGGACCTCGACCTTGCGCTGCGGAGCCGGCTTGCCCTCGGCCTCGGCGGCCTCGCGGGCGGCCTTCTCCTCGGCCTCCGGGGCGAGCATCTTGACGATCTCGTCCAGCGTCAGCGGGTACGGGTCGTAGGCGTTGCCCACGAAGCCGGTGACACCGGGCGTGTTGCGGACGACGCCCCAGGACTCGTTCGTCAGGTCCATACGGACGAGGACGTAGCCCGGGAGCTTGTTCTGCTTGATCGTCTTGCGGTCGCCGTTCTTGATCTGGACGACCTCTTCCTGCGGCACCTCGGCCTGGAAGATGTAGTCCTCGACGTTCAGCGAGACAGCGCGCTGCTCCAGGTTGGTCTTCACCCGGTTCTCGTAGCCCGCGTAGGTGTGGATGACGTACCACTCGCCGGGGAGCGTCCGCAGTTCCTCGCGGAGCTTCTCGACCGGGTCGCGCTCGTCCTCGGGCTCTTCGGCCTCCTCGGCCGCTTCCGCGGCCTCGGTGGTCTCGGCGGTCTCCTCCGCTGCGGCGGCCTCGTCCTCGGTGATGCCGGCAGCCTCGGCCTCGGCGGAGGCCTCGGTGTCCTCGACGTCCGCGCCCTCGACGGCGGCGAGCGCGTCCTCGGCGGACTCGGCCCCTTCGCCGTGAGGCTCAACGGCGTCGTTCACGTTCGGGTCAGACACGGTGGCTGCTTCTTCCTGGATACATAGGGGTGGAACATGCGAAAGGAGCGCCGGGTACCTCGGCGCTCTTCGCTCGGGGATCAGCCGAAGACGTACTTGGCGGCGTTGCTGAGGCCATAGTCGAACAAGGTAACCAGGCCGATCATCACCACCACGAAGACGATCACTGCGGTCGTGTACGACGTCAGCTGGTTACGGGTCGGCCAGACAACCTTGCGGAGTTCCGCAATGATCTGACGGTAGAAGAGCGCCAGGCGCTTCAGCGGACCCTTCTTGGCCCGCTTACCGCCCTTGCGGGTCTTCTTGGAGTCCGGAGCCTCGTCCTGGGCATCAGGCATGTCGATGGAGCCCACGGCGTCCGTCACTCGTCCTCACCTGATTCCGGGTCGTGGCCGTGCCGCGCCCGGTCTGAGCCCGCACGGCGGTGCATTGCTGTACGTACATGCGCACACATCCTGGCGATGGTGTGTGTAGCAGGGCCGGAGGGACTTGAACCCCCAACCGCTGGTTTTGGAGACCAGTGCTCTACCAATTGAGCTACGACCCTTTGTGCGCTCCCCAACGTACCGCATCCGACCGGATGCTTGGTGTGCACCGGCTGAGTGCGGGCCGCTCGGGGCCAACGAGGTGAGAGTGTACGTGTTCCTGGGCCGGGCGTCGAACAGAAAGTCCCCGGGACGGAACGCTCCGGCGTCGGAACGGGGGAAGATCGTCCTGGCCGCGGCCATGACGCGGGGGATCCGGACTGGTGTCCAGTGGTTTGCCCGGTCATGTTCAGTTCGTGAAACCCTCGTGCCCGGCGGGATCCGGGTCTGAAACGATGGGCCCATGAGCGCTGCAACCCCTCCCACCGAGCGCCGGGTCTCCGCCCGAGTCGGCGCGATCTCCGAGTCCGCCACCCTCGCCGTGGACGCCAAGGCCAAGGCCCTCAAGGCCGCCGGGCGACCGGTGATCGGCTTCGGCGCCGGTGAGCCCGACTTCCCGACGCCGGACTACATCGTCGAGGCCGCGATCGAGGCCTGCAAGAACCCGAAGTACCACCGCTACACGCCGGCCGGCGGTCTGCCGGAGCTGAAGTCCGCAATCGCCGCCAAGACGCTGCGCGACTCCGGCTACGAGGTGGACCCCTCCCAGATCCTCGTCACCAACGGCGGCAAGCAGGCCATCTACGAGGCCTTCGCCGCGATCCTCGACCCGGGCGACGAGGTCATCGTCCCGGCGCCCTACTGGACGACGTACCCGGAGTCCATCCGGCTGGCCGGCGGTGTCCCGGTCGAGGTGGTCGCCGACGAGACCACCGGCTACCGCGTCAGCGTGGAGCAGCTGGAGGCGGCCCGCACCGAGAAGACGAAGGTCGTCCTGTTCGTCTCGCCGTCCAACCCCACCGGCGCGGTCTACAGCGAGGCCGAGACCGAGGCGATCGGCAAGTGGGCCGTCGAGCACGGCCTGTGGGTGCTCACCGACGAGATCTACGAGCACCTGGTCTACGGCGACGCCGCGTCCGTGTCCCTGCCCGCGCTGCTGCCCGAGCTGCGCGACAAGTGCATCGTGGTCAACGGTGTGGCGAAGACGTACGCGATGACGGGCTGGCGGGTCGGCTGGATCATCGGCCCGAAGGACGTGGTGAAGGCCGCGACCAACCTCCAGTCGCACGCCACGTCGAACGTCTCCAACGTCGCCCAGGTGGCCGCCCTCGCCGCCGTCTCCGGCGACCTGGACGCGGTCGCGGCTATGCGCGAGGCCTTCGACCGGCGGCGCAGGACCATCGTGCGGATGCTCAACGAGATCGACGGCGTGGTCTGCCCCGAGCCCGAGGGCGCGTTCTACGCCTACCCGTCGGTGAAGGCGCTGATCGGCAAGGAGATCCGGGGCAAGCGGCCGCAGAACACGGTCGAGCTGGCCGCGCTGATCCTGGAGGAGGCCGAGGTCGCGGTGGTGCCCGGTGAGGCGTTCGGCACGCCCGGCTATGTGCGGCTGTCGTACGCGCTGGGCGACGAGGACCTCGTCGAGGGCGTGAGCCGGCTCCAGAAGCTGCTGGCGGAGGCGCGGGACTGATCTCCCCCTCGCCACAGGGGCGCCCGGATGTCACTCCGGGCGCCCCTGTTCGTTTGTGCGAGCAAGACCACGTAAGGGGAAAGCGCTACCGGGACGGGTGGGACGTGCGGCAGGATCGTCCGATGGAGCGTGTACGTGATCTCTCTGAGCTGCCGAAAGCCCATCTGCACCTGCACTTCACCGGGTCCATGCGGCCCACCACCCTGCTGGAGCTGGCCGACAAGTACGGGGTGCGCCTGCCCGAGGCGCTGACCGACGCGCTGACCAGCGGGGAGCCGCCGAGACTGCGGGCCACGGACGAGCGCGGCTGGTTCCGTTTCCAGCGGCTGTACGACGCGGCGCGCTCGTGTCTGCGGGAGCCGGAGGACATCCAGCGGCTGGTGCGGGAGGCGGCGGAGGAGGACGTGCGCGACGGCTCGGGCTGGCTGGAGATCCAGGTCGACCCGACGTCGTACGCGCCCCGGCTGGGCGGGCTGATCCCGGCGCTGGAGATCATTCTGGACGCGGTGGACTCGGCGATGCGGGACACCGGGGTGGGGATGCGGGTGCTGGTGGCCGCCAACCGGATGAAGCACCCCCTGGACGCGCGCACGCTGGCCCGGCTGGCGGTGCGGTACGCCGACCGGGGCGTGGTCGGGTTCGGTCTCTCCAACGACGAGCGGCGCGGGATGGCCCGCGACTTCGACCGTGCGTTCGCGATCGCCCGGGACGGCGGCCTGCTGTCCGCGCCGCATGGCGGCGAACTGGCGGGACCGGCGTCGGTACGGGACTGCCTGGACGACCTGGAGGCGCACCGGATCGGTCACGGGGTCCGGGCGGCGGACGATCCCCGGCTGATGCGGCGGCTGGCGGACCGCCAGGTGACGTGCGAGGTCTGCCCGGCATCGAACGTGGCGCTGGGGGTCTACGACAAGCCCGAGGACGTACCGCTGCGGACGCTGTTCGAGGCGGGGGTGCCGCTGGCGCTGGGCGCGGACGACCCGCTGCTGTTCGGTTCCCGGCTGGCGGCGCAGTACGAGATCGCGCGGCTCCACCACGGTTTCTCGGACGCGGAGCTCGCGGAACTGGCCCGCCAGTCGGTACGCGGCTCGGCGGCACCGGAGGACGTGAAGGCCAAGCTTCTGTCGGGCGTGGACGACTGGCTCACGTCCCCGGCGTAGGGGCGGGCGGCCACTCCGGCCGCTTGAAGTGGGAGTAGGGCGGATACGGCTCGAAGCAGAGCAGGATCTCGTCGGGGTGCCCGCCGCCGGGCCGCTGCACGAGCCCGGGGAGGCTCGACACCATCGCCATGCGCCCCTTGGTCACGCCTCTAGCCGCTGCGCCCACCCCCGCCGCATACGCACAGCTCATGGCCGCCTCGGCTAACACGTCCCGGCTGCCGTCGGTACGGACGGTCAAAGGCGTGCACGGACCGACGAGCGGCGCAGCTCCGGCCATGTGCTGGGCCGCAGCCCGTAGGACTGGTGGACCTGATCGGGGGTGCGTGTGCCCGTGCGCGGCGGTAACGGGGATTGCCGGGGCTACAGGCTCACGCCCACCGTGACCGGCTCGTTGACCAGCGTGATGCCGAAGGCCTCGTGCACTCCGGCGACGACCTCGCGGGCCAGCGCCAGGAGGTCTTCGGTGGTCGCGTCACCGCGGTTGGTGAGGGCGAGGGTGTGCTTGGTGGAGATGCGGGCGGGGCCGCTGCCGTATCCCTTGGTGAAGCCGGCCTTGTCGATCAGCCAGGCCGCGGAGGTCTTGGTGTGACCCGGGCCGGCCGGGTAGGCCGGGGCCTCGGCGCCCTCACCGAGCCGCTCTCGCACACGGGCGCGGAATGCGGCGAACGCCACATCGTCGAGGATCGGGTTGGTGAAGAAGGAGCCCGCCGACCAGGTGTCGTGGTCCTCGGGGTCCAGGACCATGCCCTTGCCCGCGCGGAGCTTGAGAACCGTCTCGCGGGCGGTGGCCAGCGGCACCCGCTCCCCCGGCGCGACACCGAGGACGCGGGCCGTCTCGGCGTACCGGATAGGACCGGAGAGACCGCCCGCGTCCTCCAGCGCGAAGCGCACGCGCAGCATGACGTAGCGCTTGGGGTCGGACTTGAAGCGGCTGTGGCGGTACGAGAAGGCGCACTCCTCGTTGCTCAGCGTGACGGTCTGTCCTGCACGACGGTCGTAGGCGACGACCTCGGTGATGGTGGAGGAGACCTCCTGGCCGTACGCCCCGACGTTCTGGATCGGGGTGGCGCCTGCCGAGCCGGGGATGCCGGCCAGGCACTCGACACCGGCCAGGCCTGCCTCCACGGTGCGGGCGACGGCGTCCGTCCACACCTCTCCGGCCGCCAGCTCCAGGCTCGTACCGTCCAGGGCGAAGCCGCGGGTGGCGATGACGAGGGCGGTGCCGTCGAAGCCCTTGTCGCCGATGACCAGGTTGGATCCGCCGCCGATGATCAGCAGCGGGGTGCCGCTGTCGTCGGCGTCACGGACGACGGCGATCACCTCGTCGTCGGTGGTGGCGGTGACCAGCCGGGTCGCGGGGCCGCCCAGCCGGAATGTGGTCAGCGGGGCGAGGGGGGCGTCATGGAGTTCCTGCACGGGCCCAAGACTACGAGACGGCACCGCGGGCCCCGCTCCCCCGGCCGGTCCGGGTCAGGCCAGCCGGACGACCGCGCGCGACATGCCCAGGACCTTCTGTCCGTCGTGCGTCGCGGTGAGGTCCACGCGGACCGTGTTGTCGTCGAGCTTGGCGGCGACCTTGCCGCTGACCTCGATGGTGGCGCCCTGGTCGTCGTTGGGGACGACGACCGGACGGGTGAAGCGGACGCCGTACTCGACGACCGCGCCCGGGTCGCCCGCCCAGTCGGTCACCACGCGGATCGCCTCGGCCATGGTGAACATGCCGTGCGCGATGACGTCGGGCAGCCCGACCTCCTTGGCGAATTTCTCGTTCCAGTGGATGGGGTTGAAGTCGCCGGAGGCGCCCGCGTACTGCACGAGGGTGGCGCGGGTCACGGGAAACGTCCGGGCGGGCAGTTCGGTGCCGACCTCGACGTCCGCGTAGGAGATCTTCGCCGTCATGGTGTGCTTCACGCCTCCTCGGCCGCGCGGGCCACCAGCTTGGTCCAGGCGGTCACGACATGTTCGCCGGCCTGGTCGTGGACCTCGCCACGGATGTCCAGTACCTCGTTGCCGGCCATCGACCTGATCTTCTCGATGGTCGAGGTCACGGTCAGCCGGTCACCGGCGCGCACCGGACGGTTGTACGCGAACTTCTGGTCGCCGTGCACGACCCGGTTGTAGTCGAGACCGAGCCGGGGGTCGGCCACGACCTGCCCTGCGGCCTTGAAGGTGATCGCGAACACGAAGGTCGGCGGGGCGATCACATCGGGGTGGCCGAGCGCCTTGGCGGCCTCCACGTCCGTGTACGCCGGGTTGGCGTCCCCCACGGCCTCGGCGAACTCACGGATCTTCTCCCGGCCCACCTCGTAGGGCTCGGTGGGCGGGTAGCTCCGCCCCACGAAGGACTGGTCGAGCGCCATGCGCGCGGCACCTCCTGTATCTGGAACGAGATCTGAAACGAGCCTGTACCGAAACGACACGAGGCCGCCCCCCGAGTGGGGGGACGGCCTCGTGTACGAGCCTGTTTTATCGCGTTTCGCGGTGCGTGGTGTGCGCATTGCAACGCGGGCAGTGCTTCTTCATCTCAAGACGGTCCGGGTTGTTACGCCGGTTCTTCTTGGTGATGTAGTTCCGCTCCTTGCACTCCACGCAGGCCAGCGTGATCTTCGGGCGGACGTCGGTGGCAGCCACGTGAGTGCTCCTTGACGAACGGATTGACGGTATTAACGCAAGAAGAGTAGCCGATCGAAGGACCGACCCCGCAATCGGCTACTGTCTGTAGCGGTGACCGGACTTGAACCGGTGACACAGCGATTATGAGCCGCTTGCTCTACCGACTGAGCTACACCGCTGTGATGCGATCGGCCCCGCCTGGCGGCGGGAACCTCACACACCAGAGCCCCAAAACGGAATCGAACCGTTGACCTTCTCCTTACCATGGAGACGCTCTGCCGACTGAGCTATTGGGGCGAGCGATGAAGACATTACACGGTCCGCCGCCGTTCGCCCAAATCCGTTTCGGGCCCCTGTCCCGCCATGGAGGGACCACGCCGGTACGACTATTGCGCTCCTCCCGGCGAGCGGCGGGCGGCCATCCTAGGCTCGACTCACTCTCCGTGATCTTGTCTCAACGGGATCTCGTCTCAATGTGACGTGCGTCCTCGTGCGCAGCCCGAGCCCCAGGAGCGCGATGCCCGAAAGCCGGCCGCAGCCACCGTCCGACCCCTGGCCGTCGCTGCCGGGCCCGGGTGCCGCCGACCCGGCCCCGGTCCTGCTGTGTGGCGCACGGCTCACCGACGGGCGCACGGTGGACGTACGGCTGGGCGGCGGGCGCATCGAGGCGGTCGGTACGGCCGGCAGCCTGGCGGCGGACGGCACGCGCGCGTGCGTCACCCATCTCGACCTCACCGGCTATCTCCTCCTGCCGGCCCCCGCCGAACCCCACGCCCATGCGGACACCGCCCTGTCCGCCGGCGGCGAGGGCCCCGCCTCGGACGACCCCCAGGACGTCCAGCGCCGCGCGACGCGGGCGGCCCTGCTCCAGCTCGGGCACGGCGCCACGGCGCTGCGAGCCCATGTGCGCGTGGGTGATCTGGCCGGGCTGGGGGCGCTCACCGCCGTACTGGACGCGGGGCGCTCGCTGCGCGGGCTGGCCGAGCTGACGACGGTGGCGATGCCCCGGGTGCTGACCGGGGTGGCGGGGGCGGACGGGCTCGCGGTGCTGCGGGACGCGCTGAAGATGGGAGCGTCAGCGGTGGGCGGCTGTCCGGACCTCGACCCGGACCCCACGGGCTATGTGGAGGCGGTGCTGGAGGTCGCCTCGGAGCACGGCTGCCCCGTCGACCTGCACACGGACGCCACCGATCCCGCCCGGCTGGCCCGGTTCGCGGCCATGGCGGGCGGGCTACGGCCGGGGGTGGCGCTCGGCCCGTGCGGCGGTCTCGGCAGGCTGCCGGAGGAGCTGGCCGCCCGGACCGCGGACCGGCTCGCCGCGGCCGGGGTGACGGTGGTGTGCCTGCCGCAGGGCGGCTGCGGCGCCGCAGACGGCCGGGGCCCGGCGCCGGTACGGCTGTTGCGCTCGGCGGGGGTGCGGGTGGCCGCCGGGAGCGGCGCCCTGCGGGACGTGTCGAACCCGGTGGGCCGCGGCGACCCGCTGGAGGCCGCCTATCTGCTGGCCTCGCACCAGGGCCTGCCCGCCGAGGACGCCTACGCCGCGGTGAGCACGGCGGCGCGGGCCGCTCTGGGGCTGCCCGAGGTGCGGGTGGAGGCGGGCTTTCCGGCCGAACTGCTGGCCGTCCGCGGGGACGGGCTGCCGGGCGCGCTGTCGCTGGCGTACAGCCGCGTCGTGGTGCACGGGGGGCGGGTGGTGGCGCGGACGAGTGCGGTGCGGGAGTACTGCGATTCGACGGCGACGGCGGGGCACGGACTGCCGCGGCAGGGGCGGGGGTTCACGTAGGCGCGTCGCGGCGTCGCGCGGCGCATGGGGTCGCCCCGGCGTACGGTCGGAGGCATGCGCATTGTCATCGCTGGTGGTCATGGTCAGATCGCGCTGCGGCTGGAGCGGCTGCTCGCCGCGCGCGGGTACGAGGCGGCGGGCATCATCCGCAAACCCGAGCAGGCCGACGACCTGCGGGAGCGGGGCGCCGAACCGGTCGTCCTCGACCTGGAGTCCGCGTCGGTGGAGGAGGTCGCGGAACGCCTGGAGGGTGCGGACGCCGCGGTGTTCGCGGCGGGCGCCGGCCCGGGCAGCGGGGTGGAGCGCAAGGAAACGGTGGACAAGGCGGCGGCGATCCTCTTCGCCGACGCGGCCGTCCGCGCGGGCGTACGGCGCTTCCTGATCGTGTCGTCCATGGGTGCGGACCCGGCGCACCAGGGCGACGAGGTCTTTGACGTGTACCTGCGTGCCAAGGGTGAGGCGGACGCGTACATCCGCGGCCTGGACGCCCTGGACTGGACGATCCTGCGTCCCGGTCAGCTCACCAACGACGCCGGCACCGGCCTGGTCCGCCTGGAGGCGCACACGGGCCCCGGAACGGTCCCGCGCGACGACGTGGCCGCTGTACTGGCGGAACTGGTGGACACACCGGCCACGGCGGGACTGACCCTGGAACTCATCAGCGGGTCCGTTCCGGTGTCGGTTGCCGTCAAGTCGGTGGCGGGCAACTGAGCATCGCCGGGCGCTAGAACAGCGGCATCTGCCCCGGGAACTCCGGCACAACGTGACCGTCCAGCGAGGGCTGCTCCGCACCGAGCGGCGCCCGCCTGCGCGATCCGGAGCACGAGGTCAGCTCCCGGCTCCCCCGGGCGCCGGGCGGGTCGTGCCGCGCATACCGCCCGGCGACCACGGCGATCTCACGACGGCACTCGGGGCAGGGACGGCGAGGGGACGACATGCGGCCAGTGTGCCCCCGGAGCCTCAACCCACGAGCACGAAAAACCCCTCCGGACCACGTTTCCGCAGTCCGAAGGGGGTCTTCCCCAGTGTGGCGGCGCCAGGATTCGAACCTGGGAAGGCTGAGCCGGCAGATTTACAGTCTGCTCCCTTTGGCCGCTCGGGCACACCGCCGGGGTTGCTGCCTTCGTACCGCCTTTCGGCGGTGCTCCGTGGCAACGACGTAAACAATACCTGATGGGTGGGGGTGCTTCGCCACCCCGTTGATCGCCACCGGCGGGCCGGCGGGTGACTAGGCTGGTCCGGATGCGGTCCGGGGCCGATGCCGTGCTCGGGGGCCGCCGCATGTACGCCGGTACGCATTCGGTGCGCAGCCCGATACGCACCCCGATCCAAGGAGCCACAGGACATGGCCGACTCCAGTTTCGACATCGTCTCGAAGGTCGAGCGGCAGGAGGTCGACAACGCCCTCAACCAGACCGCCAAGGAGATCTCTCAGCGCTACGACTTCAAGGGCGTGGGCGCCTCGATCTCGTGGTCCGGGGAGAAGATCCTCATGGAGGCGAACTCCGAGGACCGGGTGAAGGCTGTCCTCGACGTCTTCCAGTCCAAGCTGATCAAGCGGGGCATCTCGCTGAAGGCCCTGGACGCGGGCGAGCCGCAGCTCTCGGGCAAGGAGTACAAGATTTTCGCGTCGATCCAGGAGGGGATCTCCCAGGACAACGCGAAGAAGGTGGCGAAAATCATCCGGGATGAAGGTCCGAAGGGCGTGAAGGCGCAGGTGCAGGGCGACGAGCTGCGGGTGAGCTCGAAGAGCCGGGACGACCTCCAGGCCGTCATCGCCCTGCTCAAGGGCAAGGACTTCGACTTCGCGCTGCAGTTCGTGAACTACCGGTAGGTCCTCGGACGCGGACGGGAGGGGTGGGCACCCGGGCGGTGCCCGCCCCGTCTCAGTTGCGCGAGTGGCCGAACAGGATGCGGTAGGCGACCAGGAGGACCAGCGAACCGCCGATCGCGGCGAGCCAGGTGGTGCCGTCGTAGAAGTCCTTGGTGATCGGGTGGTCGAGCCAACGCGCCGATATCCAGCCGCCGATGAACGCTCCGGCCACGCCGATCAGGGTCGTGCCGATGAGTCCGCCCGGATCGCGGCCGGGGAGCAGGAACTTCGCCATCCCTCCGGCCAGCAGTCCCAGGATGATCCAACTGATGATCGTCATGCCGTGCACCTGCCCCTTTCCCGCCGTCCTTGCACCCGGGAAGACGTCACACGTCCATCTGCCGGTTGCTTGCGATCAGTAGGGTGCGGCCCGTGACAGGAACGAAGGGCCCTGAGCTCCGCCGCACGCTCGGTCTGGGCGACGCCGTGGTGATCGGTCTCGGCTCGATGGTGGGAGCCGGGATCTTCGCCGCCCTGGCACCCGCCGCGCACGCGGCCGGCACCGGGTTGCTCCTGGGCCTGGCGGTCGCCGCCGTGGTCGCCTACTGCAACGCCACCTCCTCGGCCCGCCTCGCCGCCCTGTACCCGGCCTCGGGCGGCACCTACGTGTACGGACGCGAGCGGCTCGGGGACTTCTGGGGCTACCTCGCGGGCTGGGCCTTCGTGGTCGGGAAGACGGCCTCCTGCGCGGCGATGGCGCTCACCGTGGGCGCGTACGTCTGGCCGGACCAGGCGCACGCCGTGGCGGTCGCCGCCGTGGTGCTGCTGACCGCGGTGAACTACAGCGGTGTCCAGAAGTCCGCGTGGCTGACGCGGGTGATCGTGGGTGTGGTCCTGGCGGTCCTCGCTTCCGTGGTGGTCGGGTGTCTGACGTCGGCGGAGGCCGATGCCGGGCGGCTGGACATCGGGGTGCCGGGCGGGGCCGGCGGGGTGCTTCAGGCCGGCGGTCTGCTGTTCTTCGCCTTCGCCGGGTACGCCCGTATCGCCACCCTCGGTGAGGAGGTCCGGGAGCCGGCACGCACCATCCCCAGGGCGATTCCGCTGGCCCTCGGTATCACGCTGAGCGTGTATGCGGCTGTCGCCGTGGCCGTCCTCTCGGTGCTGGGGGCGCGGGAGCTCGGTGACACCGCCGCGCCGCTCGCGGACGCGGTGCGGGCCGCCGGGGTTCCGGAGCTCGCCCCGGTGGTGCGGGTCGGTGCGGTGGTGGCGGCTCTGGGTTCGCTGCTCGCGCTGATCCTCGGGGTGTCGCGGACGACGCTGGCCATGGCCCGGGACCGGCATCTTCCGGGTGCCCTGGCCGCCGTCCACCCGCGGTTCCGGGTGCCGCACCGGGCGGAGCTGGCGGTGGGTGCCGTGGTCGCCGTGCTGGCCGCCACTGTGGATGTGCGGGGTGCGATCGGTTTCTCCTCCTTCGGTGTGCTGACGTACTACGCGGTGGCCAATGCGTCGGCCTGGACGCTCGATGCGAGGCCGGTGACCCGGGTGGTGCCGGCGGTGGGGCTCGCCGGCTGTCTGGTGCTGGCGTTCTCGCTGCCGTGGGTTTCGGTGGCCGGGGGTGCCGGGGTGCTGCTGGCGGGCGTGCTGGTGTACGGCGTGCGCCGGTCGGGTGGCGGGCGGTAGCGGGCGGGCGCGCCGTCCGGAAGGCGGTCGCAGGTCGTATGTCGGGGAGGCAAGCCTGATGCGGTGGGCGGACGTGTGTCCTGTCCCCCGCCGGGGTTGGTAACTGCTCGTGCTCGGTCATGGCTTCAGCATGCGGGCCGCCGCCGACGACCGTGCGGGCCTGTGGACAACCTCGGGGTTGTGGACAACGCCCTGAGGCGTGCTGGGGAAGGACCGGGTCCCGTCGCTACCAGCGCTCGGTGAACGCCCGGTCCGTGGGCACGATCTCGCGGCCCAGCGGGAACAGCGCGACCGGGAGCAGCTTGAAGTTGGCGATGCCGAGCGGGATGCCGATGATCGTCACGCACAGGGCGATGCCGGTGACGATGTGACCGAGCGCCAGCCACCAGCCGGCCAGCAGCAGCCACAGCACGTTGACGAGGAACGAGGGGGCACCCGCGTCCCGGCGTTGGACCGTCGTGTACCCGAAGGGCCACAGGGCGTAGACACCGATGCGGAAGGCGGCGACGCCGAACGGGATGCCGATGATCGTGATGCACAGCAGCACGCCCGCGAACAGGTAGCCGAGGAACAGCCAGAAGCCGCTGAAGACGAGCCATATGAGATTGAGGACAGTCTTCACTGGGCGTGACCTGCCATCTTCTCGAGCCGGGCGATACGTTCCGCCATCGGCGGGTGGGTGGAGAACATCTTCGCCAGGCCCTGCCCCGGACGGAACGGGTTGGCGATCATCATGTGGCTGGCCGTCTCGATACGGGGCTCGGCGGGCAGCGGAAGCTGCTTGGTGCCGTGTTCCAGTTTGCGCAGTGCGGAAGCGAGGGCAAGCGGATCGCCGGTGAGCTGGGCGCCGGAGGCGTCGGCCTCGTACTCCCGGGAGCGGCTGATGGCCAGTTGGATGATGGACGCGGCAAGCGGGCCGAGGATCAGGATCAGCAGCATCCCGAGCAGACCCGGGCCCTCGTCGTCGTCCGAACGGCCGATGGGGATCAGCCAGGCGAAATTGACCAGGAACATGATCACGGAGGCGAGGGCGGCCGCGACCGAGGAGATCAGGATGTCGCGGTTGTAGACATGGCTGAGCTCGTGACCGATGACGCCGCGCAGCTCTCGCTCGTCGAGCAAGCGCAGGATGCCTTCCGTGCAGCACACGGCCGCGTTGCGCGGGTTGCGGCCGGTGGCGAAGGCGTTGGGGGCCTCCGTCGGGGAAATATACAGACGGGGCATGGGCTGACGGACCTCGGTCGACAGCTCGCGGACCATGCGGTACAGCCCCGGTGCCTGGAACTCGCTCACCGGACGGGCGCGCATCGCCCGCAGGGCCAGCTTGTCGCTGTTCCAGTACGCGTACGCGTTGGTGCCCAGCGCGATCAGGACGGCGACGAGGAGCCCCGTACGGCCGAAGAAGCTGCCGATGACGATGATGATCGCGGACAGTCCCCCGAGGAGGACTGCGGTCTTGAGCCCGTTGTGCCGGCGGTGCACGGTACGCCCTCCAAGTCGTACGGCAGGGGAACCCTTGCTTGCTGATCCTTCTTCTGACCTGCGCTGTCCACTGGTCCGGTGGTGTCACCTCCAGTGGACCCTCCCGTATCGGTCAACGCGAGGCGAAGGGCACTAGTTCCCTTGTGCGCGCGGTGGCGCGTGTCAACCGTCCGGGTGACGGCTGCCCCGTCGGCGTGCTCCGGTGTGCTCAGAAGAGTCCGGTGTCGGTGAAGCGGAGGACCAGCTGGGGTGCGCCGGACAGGGCGATGCCGACGACACCGGTCAGGGCGATCGCGGCGGTGAGGGGAGCGGGGAGGCGGTGGCGGACCGGCTCCCCCTCGGGGGCGCGGAACAGCAGGGCCGTCCAGTGGAGGTAGTAGACCAGCGCGATGACGACGTTGACGGCCATGACGACGGCGAGCCAGCCCAGGCCGGCATCAACGGCGGCGGCGAACACCGTGACCTTGGCGAAGAGGCCGATGATGCCCGGCGGGAGTCCGGCGAGGCACAGCAGGAAGAAGCCCAGGAGGAGGGCGGTGAGCGGGCTGGAGGCGTACAGGCCGCGGTAGTCGGCGACGCGGTTGAGGCGGTGCGTACGGCCGACGAGGGCGGCGACCGCGAACGCGCCCAGGTTGACGGCGCCGTACATGAGGGCGTAGGCGAGCGTGGAGCCGATCGACTTCTCGGCGTCGTCGGCGTACGCGGCGGCGGCGATCGGCACCAGGAGGTAGCCGGCCTGGCCGACGGACGACCAGGCGAGGAGGCGTACCGCGCTGTACGCGCGCGCGGCCTGCTGTCTGAGGGCGCCGACGTTGCCGACGGTCATGGTGAGGGCGGCCAGTGCGGCGAGGGCGGGGCCCCATACGTCGGCGTAGGACGGCAGGGCTACGACGGTGATGAGGATCAGGCCGGAGAAGCCGACCGCCTTGCCGATGACCGACAGGTAGGCGGCGACCGGCAGGGGGGCTCCCACGTAGGTGTCGGGGACCCAGAAGTGGAAGGGAACGGCGGCCGTCTTGAAGGCGAAGCCCACGAGGGTGAGGACGACACCGGTCTGGGCGAGCGTGTGGAGCTGTCCGTCGACGGTCTGGATCCGCTCGGCGACGAGGGTGAGGTGGAGGGTTCCGGTGGCGGCGTAGACGAAGCTGATGCCGAGCAGGCTGACCGCGGTGGCGGTGACGGAGGAGAGGAAGAACTTCAGGGCCGCTTCGGACGACTTCCGGTCGCCATGCCGGAGGCCGACGAGGGCGAAGGCGGGCAGGGAGGCGACCTCGAGGGCGACGACGAGGGTCGCGAGGTCGCGGGAGGCGGGCAGCAGGGCTGCGCCGGCCGCCGAGGAGAGGAAGAGGAACCAGTACTCGCCCTCGGGGAGCCGCTTGTTCTCGTCCTTCAGGGCGGTGACCGACAGAAGGGCGGCCAGGAGGGCGCCGCCGAGCACCAGGAACTGGATGACGAGGGTGAAGCGGTCCGCGGTGTAGCTGCACGCGCCTTCGTCGCCGACCAGGCAGAAGGTGCTGCGGTCGGCGTCGAGGAGGGGCAGCAGCATCAGCGTGGCGGCGGCGAGACCGGCCACCGAGAGCCGGCCGAGCAGGGGCTTCCTCTTCTCGCTCACGAACAGGTCGGCGACGAGGACGACGAGTCCGACGACCGCCGTGATGGTCGGCGGCGCGATGGCCAGCCAGTCGACGGACTGGACGAGGGAGCTCATCGGGTGCCTCCTGCGAGGAGCTGCTGCACGGCCGGATCGGTCAGTCCGAGGAGGGCCCCCGGCCACAGTCCCGCGGCGACGGTGAGGACGACGAGCGGGGACCAGGCCGCGAACTCGTAGGAGCGCACGTCGGTGAGCTTCGGGGCGTCCTGGGGGACGGCGCCCATGCAGACCCTGCGGACCACGACCAGCAGGTAGGCGGCGGTCAGCAGGGTGCCGAACGCGCCGATCGCCATGAAGGTCAGGAAGGCGGGGCGGCTGAGTCCTCCGGCGGGGTCGAAGGCGCCGAACAGGGCGAGCATCTCGCCCCAGAACCCGGCGAGGCCCGGCAGGCCGAGGGAGGCGACGGCGGCGAAGGCGAGCAGGCCGCCGAGGCGCGGGGCCTTGCCGTAGAGGGCGGCGCCGGTCTCCTGCGCGAGGGCGTCGAGGTCGGTGCTGCCGGTGCGCTCCTTGAGCCCGCCGACCAGGAAGAACAGCAGGCCGGTGATGAGGCCATGGGCGACGTTGGCGAAGAGGGCGCCGTTGACGCCGGTCGGTGTCATGGTCGCGATGCCGAGGAGGACGAAGCCCATGTGGCCGACGGAGGAGTAGGCGATCAGGCGCTTGAGGTCGCCCTTCGCGCCCCGTCCGGCGAGGGCAAGGCAGGCGAGGGATCCGTAGATGATGCCGACGACGGCGAACGCCGCGAGGTACGGCGCGAAGGTGCGGAAACCGTCCGGCGCGGCGGGCAGCAGGATCCGGACGAAGCCGTATGTGCCCATCTTCAGCAGGACGCCGGCGAGCAGGACCGAGCCGACCGTCGGCGCGGCGGTGTGGGCGTCGGGCAGCCAGCTGTGCAGGGGCCACATCGGGGTCTTGACCGCGAGCCCGATCCCGACCGCCAGAACCGCGGTGACCTGCACGGATGCGGTCAGGGTCCGGCTGTTGTCAGTGGCGAGTGCCACCATGTCGAATGTGCGCGCCGTGATGCCGATCAGGAGCAGGCCGAGCAGCATGACCACAGAGCCGAGCAGCGTGTAGAGGATGAACTTCCAGGCGGCCTCGGCCCGGCCCTCGCCGCTCCAGCGGGCGATGAGGAAGTACATCGGGATCAGGACCATTTCGAAGGCGAGGAAGAACAGGATCAGGTCGAGGACGGCGAAGGTGGCGAGGGTGCCGGACTCGAGGACGAGCAGCAGGGCGACGAAGGCCTTGGGGGCCGGGCCCGCCGGTGGTTTGAAGTATGAGTAGAGGGCGCTGAGGAAGGTCAGCAGCGCGGTCAGGACCAGAAGGGGGAGGGAGATGCCGTCGGTGCCGAGGTGGATGCGCACGTCGAGTGCGGGGATCCAGCTGATGTCGGTTGTGGCCTGCATCTTCGACGGCTGGTCGTGGTCGAAGCCCAGCGCGAGGACGATCGCCGCGATGAGGACCGCGCCGGTCACGGTCACGCCGTGGCGGAGCACGGCCTGCTCGGGTGACTTCCCCTTCAGTCCGGGCGGGGCCGGCAGGAGAGCAGCGGCGGCGCCGAGGAGCGGGCCGACGACGAGGAATGCCAGAAGGAACTGCATCACGGACTCGTTGATATCGATCACGCCTGCTCACGCTCCCGTGGCGACGAGTACGGCGGCGACCGCGAGGACGACGGTGCCGGCGAGCAGCGCGCTCACATAGGTCTGCAGATTGCCGGTCTGGGCCCGTCGTACGGCGGCGCCGAGCCAGCGGGGCAGGGTTCCCGCGCCGCGTGCGTAGGTGTCGACGACCTCGCGGTCGAGGAACCGTACGAGGCTCGCGCCGGCGCGGACGGGGCGGACGAAGAGGGCCGAGTACACGGCGTCCAGGTGGAAGCCGACGGCCGCGTGCCGGTGCAGTGGTCCGAGCAGCAGCCGTCCGGGGTCCGACGGGTCGGGTGCGTACGCGATGTCTCCGTAGGCGGGTTCGTGGCTGGCGATTGCCTCGGCCTCGACCAGTCCGGCGTCGCCCCCGGTATGGGCGGCGACGGCGCCGAGCGGGACCCGGGCGGCCGCCTGGGCGGTGGTGTGCCGCCAGGCGGCGTAGGTGACGATGCCGCCGGCCAGGGCCACGCCCGTGCCGAGTACGGAGGTGGTGAGCGTCGGGGTCAGGTCGTGGCCGTCGAACCAGTCGGGCAGCACGCGGAAGGCGAGGCCGCCGAGCGCGAGGGACGGTACGGCGAGCACCCACAGCACCACGGTCATGGTCAGCGGCTGCCTGCCGTGGCCGGGGGCCTCGGTGCCGTGTCCGCGGAAGGCCAGCAGCCACAGGCGCATCGCGTACGCCGCGGTGAGCAGGGCGGTGACGAGGCCGGCGAGGAGGACGATCCAGCCCGCCGCGGCGGGGGCGTGTTCGGTGTGGCCGGTGACGACGTGTTCGGCGACCCCGAGGACGGCCTCCTTGGAGAAGAAGCCGCTGAACGGCGGGATCGCGGCGAGCGCGAGGAGTGCCACGGTCATCGTCCAGTAGGCGTCGGGGACGCGGTCGCGCAGGTGGCCCATGCGCGACATGGCGGCCAGCGAGTTGGTGCCGGCGGCGTGGATGATCACGCCGGCGGCGAGGAACAGCAGCGCCTTGAAGGCGCCGTGGGACAGGAGGTGGAAGACGGCGGCGCCGCGGTCGGCGACGGCGAGGGCGCCGGTCATGTAGCCGAGCTGGCCGATCGTCGAGTAGGCGAGGACACGTTTGATGTCGTCCTGGGCGAGGGTGGCGAGCGCCGAGCCGGTCATGGTGACGGCGGCCATGACGGCGAGGACGGTCATCGCGGCCTGCGAGGCCTCGAAGAGCGGAAGGAGACGCGCGATGAAGTAGACACCGGCGGCGACCATGGTCGCGGCGTGGATCAGCGCGGAGACGGGGGTCGGGCCCGCCATCGCGTCGGGGAGCCAGGTGTGCAGCGGGAACTGCGCCGACTTGCCGGCCACGCCCGCCAGGAGCAGCAGGGCGATCAAGGTGGGGTGTTCGATGCCGCCGTTCGCGACGGCGCCGAGGATCCGGGTGATGCGGAAGGAGCCGGCCTCGGTGGCCAGGGCGAACAGGCCGATGAGGAAGGGGACGTCGCCGAGCTTGGTGACCAGGAAGGCCTTGAGGGAGGCGGCGCGGGCCTCGGGGGTCTCCCAGTAGTGGCCGACGAGGAAGTAGGAGCAGATGCCCATGACTTCCCAGCCGACCAGCAGGACCATCAGGTCGCCCGAGTAGACGACCAGGAGCATCGCGGAGGTGAACAGGGAGACCAGGGCGGCGTAGGAGGGGTAGCGCGGGTCGTCGCGCAGATAGCCGGTCGAGTAGATCTGCACACAGCCGGCGACGACGGTGACCAGGACGGCGGTCAGCGCGGCGAAGCCGTCGATGTGCAGGGCGAGTTCGATGGGGACCGAGCCGGTCGGGGTGAGCTCGGTGGCGGCGTCCACCGCCCCGTCGCCGCCTTGGCGCGCGGCGACCAGGGCGGCCGCCGCGAGCGACACGAGTGTCGGCAGGACGGCGAGCGGGCGGACGAATCCGGGGGCGGTGCGCCCCAGGAGCAGCCCGGCGATCGCGCCGAGGAACGGAAGGAGGGGAACGAGGACGGCCAGGGTGGTCGTGGTCACGCGGTGGCCTCAGCCTTCTCGCCGGCAGCCCCGGGCGCGGGTGCTTCGCGGCCGGTGGCGTCGCTGTCGGGGTCGTCGGGCTCCTGGCCCTCGGCGGTGTCGCGGAGCTTGTCGATGTCCGAGGTGCCGCGGTTGCGGTACACGGCGAGGACGATCGCCAGGCCGATGCCGATCTCGGCGGCGGCGATGGCGATGGTGAACAGCGCCAGTGCCTGGCCGGAGTGCAGGGTGTCCTCGGCGGCCCGGCTGAGCCAGACGTCGAAGGCGACCAGGTTGAGGTTGACGGCGTTGAGCATCAGCTCGACCGACATCAGGACCAGGATCGCGTTGCGGCGGGCCAGGACGCCGTACAGGCCGGTGCAGAACAGGAGGGCGGACAGCACGGCGGGATAGGCGAGGTGCATCAGCGGGTCTCCTCCGTGTCGCGCCGGGTGGCGCTCGCTCGGGTCGCGGCGTCGGCCTTCGCCCTGCGGGACAGGACGATGGCGCCGACGAGGGCGGCGAGCAGGAGGACGGACAGTGCCTCGAAGGGAAGGACCCAGTGCTGGAAGAGGCTCGCACCGGTGACCTCGGTGGAGCCGGCGGGGGCACCGTCCAGGTCTATCCAGGTGGTCCGGAAGGCGTCCACGACCACCCACACCAGGGCGGCCGCGGCGGCGACGGACACGGCGAGGGCGACCCAGCGGTTGCCGGAGTCAGCGTCCGGTGAGCGGCCGATGGGGGCGCGGGTGAGCATCAACCCGAACAGGAGGAGGACGACGACGGAACCGACGTAGATGAGGACCTGCACCCAGGCGATGAACTCGGCGGTGAGCAGGAGGTACTCGACGGCGAGGCCGCCGAGGGCCACCACCAGCCAGAGGGCGGCGTGCACCAGTTGCCGGGTGGTGACGGTGATGATCGCGGCCCCGAGGGTGACCAGGCCGACGAGGAGGAAGGCGATCTCCACCCCGGCCGGGGAGAGGAAGCCGTGTGTCTCGGCGGCGGTGGTGGTCGTGGCATGCGCGGCCGTTCCGGCGGCTGCGGCGAGGGTCACGACTCCTCCTCCCGCTGTTCGGCCTGGGCGGCGGCGAGCTTGTCGGCGCTCTTGCGGGCGGCGGCGAGTTCCTTCGGCTCCTCGGCGCCGGGGTCGAGGGCGGGCGGGGCCGGAACCGTCCACATCCACTCGCGGAGCTTGTCGCGTTCATGGGTGAGGTCGCGGATGTCGGTCTCGGCGTACTCGAACTCCGGGGACCAGAACAGGGCGTCGAAAGGACAGACCTCGATGCAGATACCGCAGTACATGCACAGGGAGAAGTCGATGGCGAAGCGGTCGAGGACGTTGCGGCTGCGCTCGCGGCCGCCGGGGGCCGCCGCCGGGACCGTCTCCTTGTGGGAGTCGATATAGATGCACCAGTCCGGGCACTCGCGGGCGCACAGCATGCAGACCGTGCAGTTCTCCTCGAACAGGCCGATCACTCCGCGGCTGCGGGGCGGGAGGTCGGGCTGGGTGTCGGGGTACTGGTCGGTCACGGACTTCTTCGTCATCGTCCGCAGGGTGACGGCCAGGCCCTTGGCCAGACCGGAGCCGGGGAAGGGAGCCATGGTTACCGGATCACCACCTTGACAACGCCGGTGAAGGCGATCTGAGCGAGGGAGAGGGGGACGAGGAGGGTCCAGGAGAGCTTCTGGAGCTGGTCCTCGCGGAGGCGTGGGTAGGTGACGCGGAGCCAGATGACGACGAACGCGAGGACGGCGGTCTTCAGCAGGGTCCAGACCCAGCCGAGCCCGTCGGCGCCCCAGGGGCCGTGCCAGCCGCCCAGGAACAGGACGGTGGTCAGGCCGCACAGGACGACGATCCCGGCGTACTCGGCGAGGAGGAACAGGGCGAAGCGCAGGCCCGTGTACTCGGTGTACGCGCCGAAGATGATCTCCGAGTCGGCGACCGGCATGTCGAAGGGAGGCCGCTGGAGTTCGGCGAGGCCGGCGATGAAGAAGACCAGCGCGCCGGTGATCTGCCAGGGCACCCACCACCACTCGAAGGCGTCGAGGATGCCGACGAGGGAGACGGTTCCGGCCGCCATCGCCACCGAGGCGGCGGTCAGCAGCATCGGGAGTTCGTAGGCGAGGAGCTGGGCGGCGGTGCGCAGGCCGCCGAGGAGGGAGAACTTGTTGGCGGAGGCCCAGCCGGCCATGAGCGCGCCGAGGACGCCGACGCCCATGACGGCGAGCACGAAGAACACGCCCGCGTCCAGCACCTGGCCGACCGCGCCCTCGCCCGGGCCGATCGGGATGGCGAGCAGGACGAGGAGATAGGGCAGGAGGGCGACGGCGGGGGCGAGCTGGAAGATACGGCGGTCCGCGCCGGCCGGGACCACGTCCTCCTTCTGCGCGAACTTCACGCCGTCGGCGATGAGCTGGGCCCAGCCGTGGAAGCCGCCGGCGTACATCGGGCCGAGGCGGCCCTGCATGTGGGCCATCACCTTGTGCTCGGTCTGACCCACTATCAGCGGGAAGGTGAGGAAGACGACGAACACGACCAGGAGTCGCAGAGCGACGTCGAGCACGTCGTTCACCGCGGGCCTCCTGAGGGGTCTTCGGGGTTGGGGCTCTGGGGGTCGGTGGTCTGCGAGTCGCGGGTCTGGGGGTCAGTGGTCCGGGGGTGGTCGTCGCCGGTCTCGGAGGGGACGTCGGCGGCCGCCCGGGACCCACCATCTGCCTCGCCATCGCCCTGATCCTGGCCCCGGCCGCCCTCGGCCTCAGGCTCCGGTTCGGGGGCGGCCTCGCGGACGGGTCCGGTACCGGGTTCGGTGACCGTCCCGGCGTCGGGGCGAGGCCCGGCGTCCGGCTCGGCGGCGCGCTCCGGTTCCGGCTCGGCGGCGCGCTCCGGTCCCGGCTCCGTGTAGGCCGGGCGGGCGTGGTGCCAGGGGGCGTCCGTGCTGCGCGGGGTGACGGGCGGCTTCCGGTCGGGTCGGCCCTCGGCGGGGGCGGGCTTGCCGCCCGTTGCTGCGGCTTCGTCCGCGGCGGCACGTTGGCTCGCGGACCCCTCGGACGCGGTGCGCGCCCGGCGGGGGGCGGCGGGGGTGTCCGAGCGCTGCGACGCCGACCCCTCGCTCGCGCTCCGCGCCCGTCGCCGCGGACCCGCACCCGGCTCGGGGCGCGCTTCCCGCTCGGGGCGCGCCTCCGCCGACTGGCTCACGGAACCCTCCGCCGCCGTGCGCGACCGGCGCGGCGGGGTGGCGGCCCGGTCGGGGGTTTCCCCGGTGGGCGTCTGGCTCGCCGAGCCCTCCGCCGCCGTACGCGAGCGGCGTGGTGGGGTGGCGGCCCGGTCGGGGGTTTCCCCGGTGGGCGTCTGGCTCGCCGAGCCCTCCGCCGCCGTACGCGACCGGCGCGGCGGGGTGGCGGCCCGGTCGGGGGTTTCCCCGGTGGGCGTCTGGCTCGCCGAGCCCTCCGCCGCCGTACGCGACCGGCGCGGTGGAGCGGTGGGCCGGTCGGGGGTCTCCCCGGTGGGCGTCTGGCTCGCCGAGCCCTCCGCCGCCGTACGCGACCGGCGCGGTGGGCGGTCGCCGGCGGTGCGGGCCGCGCCGCGGGCCGGGCGGGTCGGGGCCGGGGGGAGCTGGCCCTTGAGGGGGCCCCATTCGTTCGGGTCGGGGACGCCGGGGGGCAGCATCTGCCGGCGCTTGGGGCCGCCGTGCTCGGACTCACCCGGTTCCTTGGCGCCGGGCCACGCCTTGGCGACCCGGGCCGCGAGGACGAAGTCCTTGCGCAGCGGGTGCCCCTCGAAGTTGTCCGGGAGGAGGAGGTGGTCCAGACCCGGGTGGTCCGTGAAGTCGACGCCGAACATCTCGTGCGTCTCGCGTTCGTGCCAGGCGGCGCCCGCGTAGACGTCCACGGCGGACGGCAGCGTCGGGGCGTCGTGCGGCACCGTGGTGCGCAGCAGCAGGCGCCGCACCGGGGCCAGCGCGGCGACGTGCGCCGAGACGCGGAAGCCCGTGCCGGGTTCGTCGACCGCGCTCAGCCAGTCGAAGAAGGTGCAGCCGAGACGGTCGCGCGCGGCCCGCAGGGCGGTGATCCAGGAGGCGGGCGGTACGTCGACGGTCAGGACGCCGTACGACTCCTCCGCCGTGGCCTCCGTACCGAAGAGTTCCCCGGTGTCGGCGGGGAGCCAGCCGACCGCGGTCATCGGCCCTCCCCCTCACCGGCCGGCGCCGGAGGCCGGACCAGTCCGCTCTGCAGCGCCGCCGCCGAGGGCCGCCCGCCGCCGGATCCGTACCGCTCCCCCAGCGACTCCCGGGCGATCTTCTCCTGAAGCTTCAGGATGCCCTGGAGCAGCGCCTCGGGCCGCGGCGGGCAGCCGGGGACGTAGACGTCGACCGGGATGATCTGGTCCACGCCCTTGGTGACGGAGTAGGAGTCCCAGTAGGGGCCGCCGCAGTTGCTGCACGCGCCGAAGGAGATGACGTATTTGGGCTCGGGCATCTGCTCGTACAGGCGCTTCACCGCGGGCGCCATCTTGTCCGTGACCGTGCCCGAGACGACCATCAGGTCGGCCTGGCGCGGCCCCGGGGCGAACGGGATGACGCCGAGGCGGATGAAGTCGTGCCGGGCCATCGACGCGGCGATGAACTCGATCGCGCAGCAGGCGAGGCCGAAGTTGAAGACCCACAGCGAGTAGCGGCGACCCCAGTTGAGGATCACCTTCATCGGCTCGGGCGCCAGCCGGGCGAGCGCGCCGAGCTGTTTCGGTTCCGGAAGCAGGACCGGCTCGGGGGCGGCAGGGTTCACGTCCATGTCAGGACGCCCTTCTTGTATGCGTACAGCAGACCCACGGCGAGGAAGCCGAGGAAGACGAACATCTCCACGAGGGTGGTCGCGCCGTAGCCGTCGGCGGCGAAGACGGTCGCCCAGGGGAACAGGAAGATCGAGTCGACGGCGAAGATCACGTAGAGGAAGGCGTAGACGTAGTAGCGGACCTGGGTGTGGGCCCAGCCCTCGCCGACGGGGTCGACGCCGCACTCGTACGTCAGGAGCTTCTCGGGCGTGGGCACCACCGGACGCAGCAGGCGTCCCGCCCCGAAGGCGACGGCGACGAACAGCAGGCCGACGGCGACGAGCAGCCCGACGACCGAGTAGGACTGGAAGTAGTCCGCCGCGACGACGGTCGTTTCCCGCACGTCCGAACCTCACTCCCTCGGATCGGCACCCGGGCCCATGTCTGTCCCGTGCCCTCGATCTCTGCCGGTGAACGCCGAACGCCCTGGTTCGACGATCTGTACGCACGGGAGTCTAGGCCCTGATAAAGGACCGGTAAGCAGCCCGTCTCCGGTCGGACGCGGGGGTGGGGATTTCCCCAGTGTCCGTCGGCGGTCCGCATCATGGCGCCGGCCCCCGGCTGCGGGCAGGCTGGGGCACATGACCGAACCTTTCGCGCCCCCGGGCCCGCCCGTGACGGCGTTGCCGGAACCGGCCGGGGCCGACGACGGCCCGCCGCCGGCCCGTTTCGCCTACGACGTGCACACCTGGAAGGAGATCGGGCATCTCCTGGCCAATCTGCCGGTGTCGCTCATCGGCTTCACCTACACGGTAACCATGCTGTTCACCGGTGCCGGGCTGGCCGTGACGGTGATTGGGCTCCCGCTGCTCGCCGTGGGGCTGGTGGGCGCGCGGCTGCTGGGCCGGCTGGAGCGGGCGCGGGCCAGGAAGCTGCTCGGGGTGCGGGTGGAGGAGCCGAGCCGGCTGCCGTGGCGCGGAGCCAGGAGGCTGTGGCCGCGGCTGTGGCTGGCGCTGAAGGATCCGGTGGGCTGGCGCACGGTGCTGTACGAGCTGATGCGGCTGCCCTGGGGGATCGTCACCTTCGTCGTCACGCTGACCGGTCTGTTCGTGCTGTGGCCGGTGCTGCCGTTCGTCGTACGGGCCCTGGCCAACGCGGACCGGGCGATGGTGCGCGGTCTGCTGTCGCCCTCCGACGAGCTGGAGCGGCGCATCGCCGAGTTGGAGTCCGACCGGGGTGTGGTGGTGGACACGGCGGCGGCGGACCTGCGGCGCATCGAGCGCGATCTGCACGACGGGGCGCAGGCGCGGCTGGTCAATCTGGCGATGGGGCTGGGGCTGGCCAAGGAGAAGCTGCTGGAGGATCCCGACGCCGCCGCGTCGATGGTGGAGGAGGCGCACGGCGAGGTGAAGCTGGCCCTGCAGGAGCTGCGGGACCTGGCGCGCGGTATCCATCCTGCGGTCCTGACCGACCGGGGGCTGGACGCCGCGCTGTCCTCCGTCGCCTCGCGCTGCACGGTGCCAGTGACGGTGACGGTCGACCTGGACGAGCGCCCGGCCGCGGCGATCGAGGGCATCGCCTACTTCACCGTCTCGGAGCTGCTGCAGAACGTCAGCAAGCACAGCGGCGCCCGGTCGGCATCGGTCGAGGCCTGGCGGTCGGACGGCCGGCTCTTCCTCCAGGTCCGGGACGACGGGCACGGTGGTGCGCGGATGGACGGCGGGACGGGCATGCGGGGCCTGGCCGACCGGCTGGACGCGGTGGACGGTCTGTTCGTCGTGGACTCGCCGGTGGGCGGTCCGACGACGGTGACGGCGGAACTGCCGTGGCGCGACCGTTCCGGCCACCTCGCCCCGAACGCGCGGACGGCCAGGAGGGCGCCCGCCCGCGGTAGGAGGTAGGGAAAACCCCCCGTCCAAGACTGCGCCGGACTCCATGGTCCGCCCACCTGCGGCGGAGCAGTCTGGAGATACGACAGCACAGCCTCCGGACGGGAAGAAGGACGACGCCGATGACCACGGAGTACGGACAGGGTTACGGGGTCCGCACGGAGCCCGGACATCCCGGGGGCGCCGGGGAACGGCGGCATCGGCTGCCGGCCGCGCTGCGGGCGCCGGTCGAAGGGCGCACATGGCGTGAGCTGGGGTATGTGCTGCTGAGCCTGCCGATCAGCGTTCTGCTGTTCACGTACGCGGTCACGATGGTGGCGCTGGGGGCGGGCCTGCTGGTGACGTTCCTCGGCGTGCCGGTACTGGCGGCGGCGCTCGCCGGCTGCCGCGGCCTCGGGTCGGTGGAGCGGGCGCGGGCGCGGGGGCTGCTGGGCCTGGAGGTGGGCGAGCCGGAGCCGCTGCGAACCCGGCGGAACGGGCTCATGGCGTGGGTCGGCGCCGTACTCAAGAGCGGCGCCTCCTGGCGGTCCCTGCTCTACGCGGTGCTGCAGCTGCCGTGGGCGGTGCTCTCCTTCACGGTCACCGTGACGCTCTGGTCGCTGGGCTGGACGCTGCTGACGTATCCGCTGTGGTTCTGGGTCTTCCCCGCGTACGCCGGGCAGGACGGCCTACAGCTGTACGGCGACGAAACCCACCGGGTCTATCTGGACAACCCGTTCGAGATCACGGTGACGGCGGGGGTGGGGCTGCTGTTCACGCTCGCCACGCCGTGGATCGTGCGGGCGCTGACGATGGTGGACCGCCTGATGGTGCACGGGCTGCTCGGTCCGTCCCGGCTGGTCACGCGGGTGGTGGAGCTGGAGTCGGACCGTGGGGTCGTGGTGGACACGGCGGCGGCGGACCTGCGGCGCATCGAGCGGGATCTGCACGACGGGGCGCAGGCCCGGCTGGTGGCGCTGGCCATGGATCTGGGTCTGGCGAAGGAGAAGCTGCGGGAGGACCCGCGGGTCGCGGCGCAGATGGTGGACGAGGCGCACGGCGAGGTGAAGACGGCCCTGCAGGAGCTGCGGGACCTGGCGCGCGGTATCCATCCTGCGGTCCTGACCGACCGAGGTCTGGACGCGGCGCTCTCCTCGGTCGCCTCGCGGTGCACGGTCCCGGTGCAGGTGGAGGTGGACCTCACGGAGCGGCCCGCGCCGGCCATCGAGGGCATCGCCTACTTCACGGCCTCGGAGCTGCTGCAGAACATCAGCAAGCACTCGCGGGCCACCTGGGCGGCCGTGGAGGTGTGGCGGTCGGAGAACCGGCTGATGCTCCAGGTCGTGGACAACGGGGTGGGTGGCGCCGACACCTCCCGGGGTTCCGGACTGTCGGGTCTGGCGGAGCGGCTGGACGCGGTGGACGGGATCCTGGTGGTGGACTCCCCGGCCGGCGGGCCGACCCGGGTGACCGCCGAACTGCCGTGGCGCGCGGAGGGGACCCGGTGACCACGGACCCGGACACGGACTGAACGTCTCCCGGAAACGCCGGGCGGGCGCGCACCCGCCCCGCTCACCGGACGGGCAACCCTGATGACACTCCCCAATCGCGTTGCCCGGGCCCGTCCCACCGGCGGATGCTGGAATGCTGGACCTGTTCACGACCGGACCCGCCAGAAGGGCGGGCCCGGCGCAGTCGTGTGGGGGGCGAGGGACGTGGAGGACAGGGTGCGGGTGGTCATCGCCGAGGATTCGGTGCTGCTGCGGGAGGGCCTGACCCGATTGCTGACCGACCGGGGGCACGAGGTCGTGGCCGGTGTCGGCGACGGCGATGCGCTGATCAAGACCATCGACGAGCTGGACGGCCAGAACCTGCTCCCGGACGTCGTGGTGGCGGACGTACGGATGCCGCCGACGCACACGGACGAGGGCGTGCGGGCCGCGGTGCAGCTGCGCAGGACGCATCCGGGTGTCGGGGTGCTGGTGCTCTCGCAGTACGTGGAGGAGCGGTACGCCACGGAACTGCTCGCCGGTTCCAGCCGGGGCGTCGGCTATCTGCTGAAGGACCGGGTGGCCGAGGTGCGCGAGTTCGTGGACGCGGTGGTGCGCGTCGCCGAGGGCGGTACGGCGCTGGACCCGGAGGTCGTCGCGCAGCTGCTGGGACGCAGCCGTAAGCAGGACGTGCTCGCTGGGCTCACCCCGCGCGAGCGGGAGGTCCTCGGGCTGATGGCCGAGGGGCGGACGAACTCGGCGATCGCCAGGCAGCTGGTGGTCAGCGACGGTGCGGTGGAGAAGCACGTCAGCAACATCTTCCTGAAGCTGGGGCTCTCCCCGAGCGACGGCGACCACCGGCGGGTCCTGGCGGTTCTCACCTACCTCAACTCCTGAGGCGTGACCTCCTGAGGACGTGCGATAAGCCCAGTGGGACGTCCGATGTGGTGTCCAACATGCGAATGACCCCAGGAAGGCGACCCTTACGGTCGTAGGGTTGATCCGGGGATGGCCTGCGGGAAGGCCGTCCCGGACAGCCGCCCTCGAGGAGGTCCAGTTCAGTGACCAGGCAGGTCAGCAGCACGGCCGAGCAGGCCGACGGAGCAGTCGTAGGAGAGCAGCGCGAAGCGGCGGACACGAAGGGTGTCCGCCGGCTCGACCGAGTGATCATCAGGTTCGCGGGGGACTCGGGTGACGGCATGCAGCTCACCGGAGACCGTTTCACGTCGGAGACCGCGTCGTTCGGCAACGATCTGTCGACGCTGCCGAACTTCCCGGCCGAGATCCGCGCGCCCGCCGGCACTCTGCCCGGTGTCTCGTCCTTCCAGCTGCATTTCGCCGACCATGACATCCTCACGCCCGGCGACGCCCCCAACGTGCTGGTCGCGATGAACCCGGCGGCGCTCAAGGCGAACATCGGCGATCTGCCGCGCGGCGCGGAGATCATCGTCAACACGGACGAGTTCACCAAGCGGGCGATGCAGAAGGTCGGCTACGACGCGTCCCCGCTGGAGGACGGCTCGCTGGACGGCTACCAGCTGCACCCGGTGCCGCTGACCACGCTGACGGTGGAGGCGCTGAAGGAGTTCGACCTGACCCGCAAGGAGGCCGAGCGCAGCAAGAACATGTTCGCGCTCGGGCTGCTGAGCTGGATGTACCACCGGCCCACCGAGGGCACGGAGAAGTTCCTGAGGTCGAAGTTCGCCAAGAAGCCGGATATCGCGGAGGCGAACATCGCGGCCTTCCGGGCGGGCTGGAACTTCGGTGAGACCACGGAGGACTTCGCGGTCTCCTACGAGGTGGCGCCGGCGGCGACGGCGTTCCCGCCGGGTGTCTACCGCAACATCTCCGGGAACCTGGCGCTGGCCTACGGGCTGGTCGCCGCCTCCCGGCAGGCGGATCTCCCGCTGTTCCTGGGCTCCTATCCGATCACTCCGGCGTCGGACATCCTGCACGAGCTGAGCCGGCACAAGAACTTCGGTGTGCGCACCTTCCAGGCCGAGGACGAGATCGCCGGTATCGGGGCGGCGCTGGGCGCGGCGTTCGGCGGGTCGCTGGCGGTGACCACGACCTCCGGCCCCGGTGTGGCGCTCAAGAGCGAGACGATCGGTCTGGCGGTGTCGCTGGAGCTGCCGCTGCTGATCGTGGACATCCAGCGCGGCGGCCCGTCCACCGGCCTGCCGACCAAGACGGAGCAGGCGGATCTGCTGCAGGCCATGTACGGCCGCAACGGCGAGGCGCCGGTCCCGGTCGTCGCGCCGCGCACTCCGGCCGACTGCTTCGACGCCGCCCTGGAGGCGGCGCGGATCGCGCTGGCCTACCGCACTCCCGTCTTCCTGCTCTCCGACGGCTATCTGGCCAACGGCAGCGAGCCGTGGCGGATCCCGGAGCTGGAGGAGCTGCCCGATCTGCGGGTGCAGTTCGCGCAGGGCCCCAATCACGCCCTGGACGACGGCACCGAGGTGTTCTGGCCGTACAAGCGTGATCCGCAGACCCTGGCACGTCCCTGGGCGGTCCCCGGCACGCCGGGTCTGGAGCACCGCATCGGCGGCATCGAGAAGCAGGACGGCACGGGCAACATCTCCTACGACCCCGCCAACCACGATCACATGGTCCGCACCCGCCAGGCCAAGGTCGACGGCATCGAGGTTCCGGACGTGGAGGTCGACGACCCGGACGGGACCGCGCGGGTGCTGGTGCTCGGCTGGGGCTCGACCTACGGCCCCATCACGGCGGCCGTGCGGCGGCTGCGTGCCGCCGGGGAGCCGGTCGCCCAGGCCCATCTGCGGCATCTGAACCCCTTCCCGCGCAACCTCGGGGAGGTTCTCAAGAGATACGACAAGGTGGTGGTCCCCGAGATGAACCTCGGGCAGCTCGCCACTCTCGTCCGGGCGAGGTACCTGGTCGACGCTCGCTCGTACAACCAGGTCAACGGCATGCCGTTCAAGGCGGAGCAGCTCGCCGCGGCGCTGAAGGAGGCCATCGATGACTGACGCCAACGCGCTGCTCCAGCTCGTCCCCAAGGCCGAGGGCAAGCAGTCCATGAAGGACTTCAAGTCCGATCAGGAGGTGCGCTGGTGCCCCGGCTGCGGCGACTACGCCGTGCTCGCCGCCGTGCAGGGCTTCATGCCCCAGCTGGGCCTGGCGAGGGAGAACATCGTCTTCGTCTCCGGCATCGGCTGCTCCTCCCGCTTCCCGTACTACATGAACACCTACGGGATGCACTCCATCCACGGCCGTGCCCCGGCCATCGCCACCGGCCTGGCCGCCTCCCGCCGGGACCTGTCCGTCTGGGTCGTCACGGGTGACGGCGACGCCCTGTCGATCGGCGGCAACCACCTCATCCACGCCCTGCGGCGCAACGTCAACCTCAAGATCCTGCTCTTCAACAACCGGATCTACGGGCTCACCAAGGGCCAGTACTCCCCCACGTCCGAAGTTGGCAAGATCACCAAGTCGACGCCGATGGGGTCCCTCGACGCGCCCTTCAACCCGGTGTCGCTGGCCCTCGGCGCCGAGGCCTCGTTCGTCGCCCGCACCGTCGACTCCGACCGCAAGCACCTCACCGAGGTGCTGCGCCAGGCCGCCGACCATCCCGGCACGGCGCTGGTGGAGATCTACCAGAACTGCAACATCTTCAACGACGGCGCGTTCGAGGTCCTCAAGGACCGGCAGCAGGCCGAGGAGGCCGTGATCCGCCTGGAGCACGACGAGCCGATCCGCTTCGGCGCCGACGGTTCCAAGGGCGTCGTGCGGGACCAGCGAACCGGTGACCTGAGGGTGGTCACGGTGACACCGGAGAACGAGGCAGAGATCCTGGTCCACGACGCGCACGGTGCGTCCCCGACCACCGCGTTCGCCCTGTCCCGGCTCGCGGACCCCGACACCCTGCACCACACGCCCATCGGCGTCTTCCGTTCGGTCGACCGGCCCGTCTACGACACCCTCATGGCCGACCAGCTCGACGCCGCCATAGAGCAGAACGGCAAGGGCGACCTCGGCGCGCTGCTGGCCGGCGGCGACACCTGGACCGTCGTCGGCTGAGCCGCGTCACGGTTCGGAGCCCTGGGCCCTCCGCCCTCCCACCCCCGCCCGTCATGACCGTCTGCCGGTACGGACATGACACGCGGGGGTGTCCGGCGTTAACGTCGTCCGGCGAGCATCGCGCGCGTTCGGCGCGCATCGCGGATACAGGGCATGCGACATGCGACAAGGCACGAGGGAGGGCCCGTGACCGGGAAGTCGGCCGCAGAGCGGCGGATAGGACTGCTGAACGGCTTCGCGGCGTACGGCATGTGGGGGCTCGTGCCGCTGTTCTGGCCCCTGCTGAAGCCGGCCGGGGCCGTGGAGATCCTGGCCCACCGGATGGTCTGGTCGCTGTTCTTCGTGGCCGCCGCCCTGCTCGTCGTCCGCCGCTGGGCCTGGCTCGGTGAGCTGGTGCGGCAGCCACGCAGGCTGGCGCTGATCACGGTGGCCGCGGCGGTCATCACGGTCAACTGGGGCGTCTACATCTGGGCCGTGAACTCGGGGCATGTCGTCGAGGCCTCGCTCGGCTACTTCATCAACCCGCTGGTCACCATCGCGATGGGCGTGCTGCTGCTGAAGGAGCGCCTGCGGCCCGCACAGTGGGCGGCGGTCGGCATCGGCGTCGCGGCGGTGCTGGTCCTCACCATCGGTTACGGCCGGCCGCCGTGGATCTCGCTCTGTCTCGCGTTCTCGTTCGCCACGTACGGGCTGGTGAAGAAGAAGGTCAACCTCGGCGGTGTCGAGTCGCTGGCCGCCGAGACGGCGATCCAGTTCCTGCCCGCCCTCGGCTTCCTGCTGTGGCTGGGCGCCCGGGGCGAGTCGACCTTCGCCGCCGAGGGCGCCGGACACGCGGTGCTGCTCGCCGCGACCGGACTGGTCACCGCGCTCCCCCTGGTCTGCTTCGGTGCCGCCGCGATCCGCGTGCCCCTGTCCACGCTGGGGTTGCTGCAGTACCTGGCGCCCGTGTTCCAGTTCGTGCTCGGCGTCCTCTATTTCAAGGAGGCCATGCCGCCCGAGCGCTGGGCCGGTTTCGCGCTGGTGTGGCTGGCGCTGACCCTGCTGACCTGGGACGCGCTGCGCACCTCCCGCCGGACCGCGCGGGCCCTGGCCGACGGCCGCGCCCCGCTGGCGACCGCCACGGCTCCGGTGGCTGCCGAGCGGAGCCCGGAGGGCGTACCCGCCGCGCCCGAGGCGGACGCGCTGGGGACGAGGCCGTAGGGGGCTGTCGCGCACCACGCGCGGCGCGGGCGCCGAGCCGCCGGGCGTTGTCAGCGCCGGGCTCTATAACTGGTGCCATGACGCAGACACCGACTCCGGCCACGCCCGTGCACTGGAAGGTCGTCATCGACGCGGCCGACCCCCACGCGCAGGCCGACTTCTGGGCCGCCGCCCTCCGGTACGTGGTGGAGGACCACAGCGCGCTCATCGGAAAGCTGCTCGGCGCGGGAGCGGTCCCGGCCGAGCTCGTCACCGAGTCCCACGGCCGCCACGCCTGGCGCGACCTGGCGGCGGTACGGCACCCCGACGACCCCTATGACGAGGAGAGCGGCACCGGCCGCGGGCGGCGGCTGCTCTTCCAGCGGGTACCGGAGGAGAAGACGGTCAAGAACCGGCTGCATCTCGATCTGCATCCCGGTGAGGGGCGCCGCGAGGAGGAACTCGCCCGGCTCGAGGAGCTCGGTGCGCGGGTGCTGAGACAGGTGGACGAGCCTTCCGGGAGCTGGCTGGTGATGGCCGACCCGGAACTCAACGAGTTTTGCCTGCACTAGGGACACGCGCGCGTCGGAACGGGGCCGGTCAGGTCTGCTGCGTGCGAGCGCGTTCGGTCAGGCGGCCCATGCGGGCGCGGGCGGATTCCAGTTCCTCCATCTCGTCGGCGGCGGGGCCGCCCTCGGTGGTGAGCTCGGTCCACAGCGCGATCAGTTCGTGCCCGAGCTCCAGTCCGATCTGCGGGTCGCGCACCGCGCGCCATGCGGTGGCGGCGCTGCGGACGTTGCCGTAGGCGGCCTCGGCGTCCTGCGCGCGGCGGCAGATCCGGGCGAGGTCGAGGGAGAGGCGGAAGGCGCGCAGCGGTTCACCGGCCAGGTAGGCGATGTACGCCGTGAGTTCACGCAGGCGGAGCACCTCGGGGTGTTCCGGCCCCAGGGTGGCTGACGCCTCCGTCACGGTCTCCTCCGCCAGGCGGGCGGCCGTGTCGATCCGGCCGGAGCGGACGGCGTCGTTGACCCGCGCCATGGGCACGGCGAGGTGGTTCTCGCCGGATCCGGCGAGGGGCTCATCCCCGAGCACCGCCTCCGCCACGGCGTCGAACCCACGGGGCGGCGTGGGCTTGGTGTCAGCGTCCGGCATGACGTCCGACATGCGGTCCGGCTCCGGCTCGGGCTCTCGCTCCCGCTCCTGCTCCGCGGGGTGGGGCCTCACATCCATGGGCGGGGGCGGACCGAACTCGCCGGTCGGGGGCACGACCGTGCCCGGCGGCGTGCCCTCCGCCTGCCCGGGCACGGCCCGCAGCTCGAACGTCGGCACGGCGTCCCGGGGAGCGCGTGGCTCGGGGACCGGCCGCAGCTTGTAGGTGGGGGTCGCATCCCGCACGGCATCCGGCTCCGCCGGCGCCTGCGCTCCCGGCAAGCGACGCAGAAGGTGCGTCGCCCGGTCGGCGTCGGCCCCACTCCCCCGCCCGGCCTCCACACCGGGCGCGGACTCGGCCCCGGAGACGGGCTCCACACCCCGCGTGGACTCCGACCCCGGCACGGGAAGCGCGCCCGGCACGGGATGCATGCCTGGCACGGGCCCGGCACCTCGCACAGGCTCCGCTCCCCGCACGGACTCCGGTCCGGGCACGGGGCCCCCACCCCGCAAAGGCCCAGCACCGGACGTCGGCTGCGGGCCCGGAGCAGACTGCGATTCCCGAGCAGGCTCCGACCCCCACCCGGGCTCCGATCCCGGCGCGGGCTCGACACCCTGCACAGGCTCAGCACCGGGCGCCGGCTGCGGGCCTCGCGCAGGCTCCGCTCCCCGCACGGACTCCGGTTCCGACGCCGGGCCCCGACCCCGCACAGGCTCAGCACCGGACGTCGGCTGCGGGCCCCGTACAGACCCGGCACCCAGCCCCGACTCCGGTCCCCACGCGGGACCCCCACCCCGCACAGGCTCAGCACCAGGCGCCGGCTGCGGGCCTCGCGCAGGCTCCGCTCCCCGCACGGACTCCGGTTCCGACGCGGGGCCCCGACCCCGCACAGGCTCAGCACCGGACGTCGGCTGCGGGCCCCGTACAGACCCGGCACCCAGCCCCGACTCCGGTCCCCACGCGGGACCCC
>NZ_JBFAWL010000001.1:0-93497 GCF_040680275.1 Streptomyces sp. NPDC052079 | reverse complement strand
CCCCACCCCGCACAGGCTCAGCACCAGGCGCCGGCTGCGGGCCCTGGACAGACTGCGATTCCCGGCCAGGCTCCAACCTCCGCCCAGTCTCCGACCCCGGCGCGGGCTCCACACCCTGCACAGGCTCAGCACCAGGCGCCGGCTGCGGGCCCGGAGCAGACTGCGAACCCCGGCCAGGCTCCGACCTCCGCGCAGTCTCCGATCCCGGCGCGGGCTCCACAGCCCGCACAGGCTCAGCACCAGGCGCCGCCTGCGGGAGGTGGTGTGGGGTGCGGTTTTCGGGCGGGCCCATTGGTGCCGGGCGGCCGGTGAAGTGGCTGGAGCCGTCCGGGTCGACCTGGAGCGGGACGACGTAGCCGATGCGTTCGTCGTGCACGGTGGCGAGGACCGCGTGGCCGGAGGCGATGGCGATGCGGTGGAGGCGGTTCAGCACCGCCTGCTGGATCTCCTCACCGGGTCCCGCGATCACCGCCACCCCGCCGACAGTGCCGGGCCCGCCCGCGACGGGGACACGGACGTCGATCGGCATTGCCGCAAGGTTCGCCGCGTGCGCGGCCTGCTGCTGTTCCCGCTTCTTCTCGCGGCTGAGTCGAGACATCGTCCCCTCATTCGGGTCGTACCACCTACCGTCGAGTCTGTCCGCTCGCCCGCGCTTCTCACGTCACCGCGTTGTCACAGCCTCGTCCCAACGGCCGTCCCGTCCGGTTCCCCGTCCCTCCGGCGGCATGAAGATCGACGTGGCGAGCAGGAGAGGGGGCATGGGGACAGGCATGCGACAGGGACCGGAGATCTGGATCCGAGGGCCGGTGGCGGCACCGGAGGCGGAGGCGGCTCCGCCGGAGACCGCCCCCGCACAGGCGACGGCCCGGCGCTTCTCCTGGGTGGGCCTGCACGGCGGTGCCGGCGTCTCGACACTCGCCGCGGTCTACGGCGGTCACGACAGCGGACGCGTCTGGCCCGGCCCCGCGGATCCGCAGTCCGTGCTCCTCGTCGCCCGGACGCACGCCACCGGCCTGGACGCCGTGGTCCCCGCCACGGAGGTGTTCCGGCGCGGGGAGGCTCCGCAGGGGCTCGACCTGGACGCCGTGGTCCTGGTGGCGGACGCGCCGGGACGGCTGCCGCGCCCCCTCGCCCACCGGATCCGGCTGATCGAATCGGTGATCGACGTGTACCGCGTGCCCTGGGTGCCCGAGTGGCGGCTGGGTGACCTGAGCGGCCGGCCGCCCCGCGAGACGGACCCGCTGGCCCGTCTGACCGGCGCGTCGCGCTGAGCTGGGACGGCGTCGAGGAGATCGCCTCCGCCGTCCGCGCGCCGAGACGGCGGGCCGTTGAGGTGGTCGCGGAGGCGCTGGAGCGGATCGGACGGGCCGATCCGAAGCTGTGCGCGTTCCTCGAGGTGTGGGGCGAGGAGGCGCTGGGGCGGGCGGACGCGGTGGACGCGCGGGTCGCCGCCGGGGAGCCGCTGCCACTGGCCGGGGTGCCGATCGCGGTCAAGGGGCGGCGCGGTACGGCCGCGGCGGGACCGCTGCTCGCGGCCGGCTGTGTCGCGGTGGGCGCCACCTCGGTACCCGGGCCCGGTACGCCCTGGCAGACCTGGGGGCTCGGGGCGTACGGCCGTACCGTCAATCCGTGGCGGGCCGACCGCACGCCGGGCGGCTCCTCGGCCGGGTCGGCGGTCGCGGTGGCGGCGGGGCTGGTGCCGCTGGCGACGGGCAGTGACGGCGCGGGCTCGGTGCGGATCCCGGCGGCGTGGTGCGGGGTCGTCGGGCTGAAGATCACGGCCGGCCGGCTCCCCTCGCCCGACTGTACGGGTCTGGCGGCGCCCGGGGTTCTCACCCGTACGGCCGTGGACGCGACGGCGTGGTGGCGGGTGATGTCGGGGCGGCCCGCCCCGGCCGAGACCCCCGTGACCTTCCCGGTCGCCGCCGTCTGGTCCGCCGGTCTCGGCTTCGCCACGCCCGACCCGGAACCCATCGACCTGGCCCGGGCGGCGGTCGGCCGGCTCGTGGACGCCGGGGTCGTACGGCTGGTGCGGCCGTCCCCGCCCCTTCGGCTCCTCGACCCCGCGGCGGCCTGGCTCGCCCTGCGCACCCCCGGCGCAGACCCGGCCGACGCCCACCGCGTCCGCGCCGGGAACGACGCCCGCCTGGCGGCCCTCTTCGCCCGCACCCCGCTGCTGCTCACCCCCACGGCGCCCACCGCACCGCACGGCCACGACGGCCCCGGTGACGTCTACTCGACCGCGCTCACCTGGGCGTTCAACGTCAGTGGTCACCCCGCGCTGAGCCTCCCGGCCGGGTTCGGTGCCGACGGCTGTCCGGCAGGACTCCAACTGGTGGCGGCCCACGGACGTGAGGAGGTGCTGCTCGCCGTGGCGCGGGAGGCGGAACGGCGCGGTGCCACCGGCTGACGGACGCCGCTTGGCGGATTGCTTGCGTGTGCATATGATGCACGTGCACTGTTACTGGCGAACGCGTACGCGTTACGCCGAGCACTTGGGGATGATCATGACTCGCCGCTTTCTCTTCGTCCTGGGCAGCTCCCGCCCCGACGGCAACACCGAGCTGCTGGCCCGCCGGGCCGCCGAACAGCTGCCCTCCGACGTGGAGCAGCAGTGGATCGACCTCACCGCCCACCCCGTCCCCGACTTCGCGGACCTGCGTCACGACAGCGACCACGTCCGCCCCACCGAGGGCGCCGTGGCCCAGCTCCTCGACGTCACACTGGCGGCGACCGACGTGGTCATCGCCTCGCCGCTGTACTGGTACTCGCTGTCCGCGCAGACCAAGCGCTACCTGGACTACTGGGCGGGCTGGCTGCGCACTCCGGGGCTGGACTTCAAGGCGACCATGGCGGGGCGCACCCTGTGGGGCGTCGCCGCTCACGCGCACGAGAAGCCGCAGGTCGCCGACCCGCTGGTCAACAGCCTGAACAACACGGCCGCCTACATGGGGATGCGGTTCGGCGGGGTGCTGCTGGGCAACGGGAGCAAGCCGGGTGACGTACTGAAGGACACGGAGGCGCTGACCCGGGCCAAGACGTTCTTCGCCGATGAGACGCCACTGGCCCGCTTCCCGTACGAGGCCGGCTGATGTGCTCCTAGGCGGTGATGTCCTTCGACGTGAACCTCGCCCACGCCGCCGAGCCGAACACGGCCGCGTAGAGGGCCTGGAGGCCCAGATTCTTCGTCAGGTCGTCCCAGTAGACCGGCTCCCGCATCAGGTCGGCGAAGGACAGCCAGTAGTGGGAGAAGAGATAGGGGTGCAGGGCGTGCAGTTGGGGGATCTGGTCGAGGATCTGGACCGTGATCAGCAGCCCGACCGTGGTCGCCATCGCCGCGATGCCGCTGTTGGTCAGCGTGGAGACGAAAAGGCCGAGCGCCGCCACGCCGATCAGTGACACGGCGACGACCAGGGCGATGAGCAGCGCTCTGGCCAGGCCCTCGCCGAAGCCGATGCGGGTGCCCGAGATGGTCGTGAGGTCACCCAGCGGGAACAGCAGCGCGCCGACGAGCAGCGCCGAGACGGCGACCACCAGGGTGGCGACCAGACAGAAGGCCATGACCGTCGCGTACTTGGTGAGCAGCAGACGGGTGCGGCCGGCGGGGGCGACCAGGAGGTAGCGCAGGGTGCCGGCGTTCGCCTCTCCGGCGAGGGCGTCGCCCGCGACCACCCCGATCGCCATGGGCAGGAAGAACGGCAGGGTGGCGGCGAGCGCGGTGAAGACCAGGAACAGTCCGTTGTTGGTGATCTGCGAGATGAACGCCGGGCCGCCGCCCCCGCCGCCCCCGCCCCCGGCCGGTGAGCCGTCGCCGGTCTCGATCCGCACGGCGATGCCGACGAGGACCGGTACGGCCGCGAGGACGCCGAGCAGGGCGAGGGTGCGCCAGCGCCGGAACGTGGTGAGCAGTTCGCTGCGGAACAGGCCGAGGGTCCACAGCGGGCTCGTCCTTGGCACCGCTTCAGCCCGCGACATCGAATCCCTCCCCGGTCAGTGCCACGAACGCGTCCTCCAGCGAGGCCCGTTCGACCCCGAAGCCGCGGACCCGGACACCGGCGGTGACCAGGGCCGCGTTCACCTCGGCAAGGTCGCGATCGGGCGCCTCGCCGGTCACCCGGTCCTCCGCCACGACGACATCGGCGACCCCCTGCTCCTTCAGCACCCGGGCGGCGTCCGCCGGGTCCGGCGTGGTCACCACCAGCCGGCCGCGAGCGCCCGCGCCCAGGTCGGCGACCGGGCCCTGGGTGATCAGCCGGCCCTGGGCCATCACGGCGGCGTGCGTGCACACCTGCTCGATCTCGTCGAGGAGGTGGGAGGAGAGGAAGACGGTGGTGCCGTCCGAGGCCAGCCCGCGGATCAGCGTGCGGATCTCCCGCATGCCCTGCGGGTCCAGGCCGTTGGTCGGCTCGTCCAGGACCAGCAGCCGACGCGGCTGGAGCAGGGCGGCCGCGAGGCCGAGGCGCTGCTTCATGCCGAGGGAGTACGCCTTCGCCTTCTTGCCGGCGGCGGCCGTGAGGCCCACCCGGTCCAGTGCGGCGGCCACGCGGGCGCGCCGGGTGCGCGGATCGGCGGTGGGGTCGGCGGCGTCGTAGCGCAGCAGGTTGTCCCGGCCGGAGAGGAAGCCGTACAGGGCGGGGCCCTCGATGAGGGCCCCGACGTGCGGCAGGACGGCGCGTGCGGCGCGCGGCATGGGGCGCCCCAGGACGTGCGCCGTGCCGGAGGTCGGCTCGATCAGCCCCATCAGCATGCGGATGGTGGTGGTCTTGCCCGAGCCGTTGGGGCCGAGGAAGCCGAAGACGCTGCCCGCCGGAACGGTCAGCCGCAGACCGTCGACGGCGAGCTGTCCGCCGCGGTAGCGCTTGGTGAGCCCGCGGGTGGTGATGACTCCCTCACCCGCGTGCTCCCCGTCCGGCTGGCCGGCGGACGTCTCTGCCATCGGCTCCCTCGTTCCCTGTCCTGTCGTACGGGGCCTACTTCCCCCCGTCGGCCGCCTTCACGAGCGCGTCCTTGGTGACCGTACCCACGTAGACCTTGCCGTCCTCGGTGATCAGGGCGTTGACCAGACGGGTGCTGAGCACCGTGCCGGTGCCGAAGTCGCCCTTGACCTGGTCGCCGAGCGAGCCGAGGAAGCCGCCGAAGTCGCCGCCGGCCTCACGGGTGGGCAGGCCGCCCTCGCCGCCGGTGTCGAAGGTGGCGATGGAGTTCCAGCCCTCGCCGAGCATCTTCAGCCCGTCGAGGCCCTTGCCCAGGTCCTCCTCCGACTTGGGGGCCCGCTCCCGCTTCCGGGGGTGCTCCCGGCCGTGGTCGAGTTCCTCGTCCTCGGTCACCTTGGCACCCTTGGGCGGGGTGAACGCGAAGGTCGACGCGGCCGGCCGGTCGAAGCTCACCTTGGTGAAGCCGACGTCCACGACGGCCGCGCCGCCGCTCGACGGGGTGAGCGTGAACTTCAGCGGCATGCCGGTCTTATGGTCGACCGCGATGCTGATCGCGCCGACCGTGGAGCCGGACTGCTTCGGCTCGATGACCAGCTTGTAGGCGTCCCGGCCGGCCACCTGGGCGGTGCCGTCGACGGTCACGGACGTGGTGTCGTCGACCGCCTTCAGCGCCTCCTCGGCGAAGTCCTTCGGGGTGGCCGGGGGCTGCCGCTCCCGCTCCTCGCCGGACGTGTCGACGGTGCCGTGGTAGACCTCGTTGGACTCGCTGTCGTAGCCCCAGAGGTCCTCGCCGTTACGGATCAGGCTGTACTCGGCGGCGTCCTCGAGGAGCGACACCTTCTGCCGGTCGGGGCCGTCGGCGGCGACCCGCAGCGTGTGCGTGCCGGACGCCAGTTCGGTGAGCTTGGCGGACGGTTCGGCCGAGGAGCCGCCGCCCTCCTCGCCGTGCCCCATCGCGCCGGACGCGATGCTGTTCTCCAGGCCGCCGAGGTTCGGCAGTCCGAGGTCCGTGGTGATCTTCACGGTGCCGGACAGCTGTTCGACGTCCGATGTCGCGATCTTCTCGATGAGCTGCGCCGCGGTGATCTCCGGCAGGTCGGGGTCGCCGGAGCTGGCGATCGCGGGGACGAGCCCGATGGTGGCGGCCGCCACTCCCATCACCGTGACCGGGACGACGTACCGCGCGGCCCTGCGCCGCCCCGTGCGCGGCTCGTCGACCTCCTCCGCGGCCGTCGTGTTCTCGGAATCGTACGGTGCCATGTGATGCCCTCCGTGGTCGGCGGCGGCTTCCGTCTCGTGTCCTTGCACCAGTCTCACCCTGAGCCGCCATTCTCACCCGAACCGGTGAGACGTGGTGTTGTCCGTCTGGTCCATCTGACCAAATACGGCATGCGGAAGCGTCAGACCCCGGACGCAACTCCGTGTACTGCTCCGGTATGACACGCGAGGTGGTTTTCTCCCCCGACCAGTAGGGGGCGCGGGGCAGTTCGGGCCCGGCCGGGCTCAGCCGGCGCGGTGCACCACCGCGTCGCACAGCTGCACGAGTGCCGCCTTGGCCTCGCACTCTCGCAGCGGGGCCAGCGCGGCGCGCGCCTCCTCGGCGTACCGCACGGTGTCCCGGCGGGCCTGCTCCAGCGCGGGGTGCCCGCGCAGCAGCCGCAGCGCCTCGGCGTGCCGGGCGTCGTCGGTGAGGTCGGAGTCCAGCAGCTCGCACAGGGCGATGTCCTCGGCCAGTCCCAGCCGGGCCGCCCGCTCGCGCAGCCGCAGCACGGGCAGCGTGGCGATGCCCTCGCGCAGGTCGGTGCCGGGGGTCTTGCCGGACTCGCTGGAGTCGGAGGCGATGTCCAGGACGTCGTCGGCGAGCTGGAAGGCGACGCCGAGCCGCTCGCCGTACTGGGTGAGCACGTCCACGACCGTCTCGTCGGCGCCGGACATCATCGCGCCGAAGCGGCAGGAGACGGCGACCAGCGATCCGGTCTTGCCGCCGAGCACGTCCAGGTAGTGGTCGACGGGGTCGCGGCCGTCCTGCGGTCCCGCGGTCTCCAGGATCTGCCCGGTGACCAGCCGTTCGAACGCCTCGGCCTGCACCCGGACCGCCTCCGGTCCGAGGTCGGCCAGGATGTGCGAGGCCCGGGCGAAGAGGAAGTCGCCGGTGAGGACCGCGACGGAGTTGCCCCAGCGGGCGTTCGCACTGTCGACACCGCGCCGGACCTCGGCCTCGTCCATCACGTCGTCGTGGTAGAGCGTGGCCAGGTGGGTGAGCTCCACCACCACGGCGGACGGCACGATGCCGGGCGCGTAGGGGTCGCCGAACTGGGCGGCGAGCATCACCAGCAGCGGACGGAAGCGCTTGCCGCCGGCCCGCACCAGATGCTGGGCGGCACCGGTGATGAAGGGGACCTCACTCTTGGTGGCCTCGATCAGCCCTTCCTCGACAGCCGTCATTCCGGCCTGGACATCGGCTTCCAGAGCCTGGTCCCGCACGCTCAGCCCGAACGGCCCGACGACGGTCACGAGGGGTCTCCTGTCTGCTGGTGTCCACTGGCGGTTACGCGGAATGTCGATACGTCGCTGCCATCACTCAAGTCAGCGTATCCGGTCACGTTTCGATCACCGCCAGCACCCGGGGTTACCGGCAGGGCGGCACCGGATCGGGAGCGGAGTGCTTTTGACCGGTTGATAACAACGGACAATGTGCCACCTTCCCGGACGTAACGCCCTGTCAACCATCCTGCCCGGACGTCCGTCCGATTTGCCGGAATTAGCAAGCGAATTCCTCTTGGCGGTAAATGGTCCCTGGGCTCGCGGTGAGTGAAGTCGGTCACGTGCCGCCCGCCGCGTCCACCACCTGGCCCGATCGGCGTTTTTCCCTCCCACGAAACCGAGTTGACCGTTGGCACCCGCAAAGGATCAAGCACCCCAAATCACCCGATCCAAGATCAAAGGGCTGATTGCGTGACACCCGCACTTGTTCCCTCCATGTGCTCTCGCATACGTTCCGGGCCTGCCGGGCGGACGCCGAATCCTGCCACCGCCCGCATGACACCCACCGACCAACTCACACACGGCAGGAGCGGGGGACCCAGGTAAGCCGCCGGCCCGGCCACGCGCCGGAACGGCGGGGTCCTGTCCTCCCATTCCCGTCCTCCGCCCGAACGGGCGGGCGGGAGCGGGACGACAGGGCCTTGGGGTGAAGCCATGCCTCCAGGGGCACGGCCGGGCACTCTCCCGCCCGAACCCGACAGCTCACCTCGCAGGCGTAGGAGAGGAACCCAGACATGTCCGTTTCCGGTCAGCTGCGTCGCTTCGGCAACCGCCGCATCGCCCGCACCCTCGCCGTCGCCGGTACCGGCGTCGCCGTGGTCGCCCTCCCGCTGTTCGGCGCCACCACCGCCTCCGCGGCCACCCAGACGGCCACCCCGACCGCCGCTTCCACGACGGCTTACCCGAACAACCTCGACGGCTGGATCCGCGAGTCGCTGGACGTCATGGCGCAGCACGGCATCCCGGGCTCCTACGAGGGCATCCACCGCAACATCATGCGCGAGTCCTCCGGCAACCCGACCGCCATCAACCTGTGGGACTCCAACGCCGCCAAGGGCACCCCGTCGAAGGGCCTGCTGCAGGTCATCGACCCGACCTTCCAGGCGTACCACGTGCCCGGCACCGCCTTCGACCCGTACGACCCGGTCGCGAACATCACGGCGGCCTGCAACTACGCCGCCGACCGCTACGGCTCGATCGACAACGTCTTCGGCGCGTACTGAGCCGGGCGCTGACGGCCGACCACGGCCGGCCCACCGAACAGTCGCTCGAGGACGACGGCCACGCCGTCGTCCTCGTTCGACGTGGTGACCTCGTCGGCCACCGCCTTCAGCTCGGGATGCGCGTTGGCCATGGCGACCCCGTGCGCCGCCCAGTCGAACATGGGGATGTCGTTGGGCATGTCGCCGAAGGCGACCGTCCGCTCCGGGCTCAGCCCCAGGTGCTCGGCGGCCAGCGCCAGGCCGGTCGCCTTGGTCACCCCGCACGGCTGGAGCTCCACGGTTCCGGGTCCCGACATGGTGACCGTCGCCAGCGAACCGACCACCGCACGCGCCGCCGCCGCCAACGCGTCGTCGGACAGATGCGGGTGGCGCAGCAGCACCTTGCTGATCGGCCGCTCCCACAGATCACGCCGCCGCTCGATCCGCACCGCGGGCAGCGTCGGATGCGGCATCAGATACCCCGGCTCGATCAGCGTCAGCCCGTCGACCCCGTCCTGGTCGACCGCGGCGTACACCTCCCCCACCTCGGCCTCGATCTTGCCGAGGGCGGTCTCCGCCAGTTCCCGGTCCAGCCTGACGGACCACAGCAGCCGGTGCGCGCCGGCGTCGTACACCTGCGCGCCCTGTCCGCACACCGCGAGCCCCGTGCAACCGAGGTCGTCCAGAAGCGGCCGCACCCTGGGGGCGGGACGCCCCGTCACGACGAGGTGCCGGGCACCGGCCCGCTCCGCCCGCGCGAGCGCGGCGAGGGACCGGTCGGACAGGGTGTCGTCGCCGCGCAGCAGCGTCCCGTCCAGGTCGGTGGCGATGAGTGAGAAAGCGGTGGGTGCGGCCATGATCAGAGAATACGGACAACGCGACCGTCCGATTCACCATGCCCGTATCCGCTCGCTTTCGGCGCGGTTCTCCTTCCGTCATCACCGGGTAAGGACCGGTTGAGGACTCTTTCACCGTTTGGCAAGAACATCGTCCGCTATCTACCGCCCCGGTGGGCTCGGGCGGTACCTTCCAAGAGTCCAGGGGGGACTTGATCGGGGGGTCAGGTGAGCAGTGGACGCATGCGCGTGCTGAGGCCGGAGGAGCTGGGCGAGGGGGAACGGGAGCGCTGGCGCGCATTACGTGCCGCGATGGACGCACCACGCAGCCCTTTCATGGAACCGGAGTTCGCCACCGCCGTGGGCCGGGTGCGGCCCGGGGCCCGGGTGGCCGTGCTGTACGAAGGGGCGGAACCTGCGGGCTTCCTGCCCTACGAGCGGGGCGTGGCGGGACAGGGCCGGGCGATCGGGCTCGGGGTGTCGGACTGCCAGGGCGCGGTGCTGGCTCCCGGTGCCGTCCTGGAGACCGGTGAACTGCTGCGGGCCTGCTCGTTGTCGAGCTTCGCCTTCGACAACCTGGAGGCCGGACAGGAACTGTTCGCGCCGCACGCGGCCGAGGAGCATGCCAGCTTCGTCATCGACGTGGAGAAGGGCTACGAGACCTATGAGTCGGTGCTGCGCACCCAGTCGCCGAAGTTCCTGAAGACCACGCTGGCCAAGGAGCGCAGGCTGGGCCGCCAGGCCGGACCCGTGCGGTTCGTCTTCGACGAACGCGACCCGGCCGCGCTGCGGGCGCTCGTCGCGTGGAAGTCGGCGCAGTACCGCAGGACGGGCCGCCGCGACCGGTTCGCGCAGGAGTGGATCGCCCGGCTCGTGGGCCGGCTCGCCGAGACCCGGGCCCCGGAGTGCACCGGCACGCTGTCGGTTCTGTACGCCGCTGACCGGCCCGTCGCCGCGCACTTCGGCCTGCGTTCGGCGTCCGTCCTGGCCTGCTGGTTCCCGGCGTACGACCCGGAGTTCGCCAAGTACTCGCCCGGGCTCGTGCTGCATCTGCGGATGGCCGAGGCGGCGGCGGCCGAGGGCATCGGGCTGCTGGACATGGGGCGCGGCCGGGCCGAGTACAAGGACTCGCTGAAGACCGGCGAACTCGCCGTCTACGAAGGTGCGGTGACCCGTCCGGGGGCGGGCGCCGCGCTGCACTGGCTGAGCCGTGAACCCGCGCGCCGCGCGCACGCGTTCGTCCGCAGCCGCCCGCGCCTGGCGTCGCTGGCGACACGGACCTTGAGGGGCGCGGCCCGGCTGCGCCGCTCGTGAGGAGGGGGAGGGGAGGACGTATGTCCGGCAGAGCACGAGCGCGTACGCAGGAGGAGATACGGCGGTTCCTGTCCATCGGGGCGGTACAGGTCGCCGAACTGGACCTGGCCGCGGGCGGAAACGAGGCCGTACTCAGACCCGGCCCCGGAAGCCCACCGGTGACCCACGGCGAGGTGTTCCTGCTCGTCAGACGGGCGGGCAGACCGGTGGGCACACTGCTGACCCGGGTACCGGAGGGAGCGGACCCACGAGGGGCGCTCGCCCAGGCGGCACGTCAGCGGTTCCCGGAAACGACACGGACCACGGGCACGGATACCGCGCGGGATGCGGGCGCCACGGGCGAGACAGCCGCGCGGGACACAGACGCGCAACCCGCACCGGACAAGGGCGCGCAGCCCGCGCGGAACGCAGACGCGCAGCCCGGACGGGACACGGGCCAGCAGGCCGTGCCGGATGCGGGGGTGTCTTCCGGGACGTCCGGTGGTGGGGCCGGGCGGGCCGTCGGCGGTGGTGGGTTGCCGTTCGTGTCGGTCGTCGTCGCTACCCGGGAGCGGGCCGGGCAGCTTGGGCGGGCGCTGGACTCGCTGCTCGCGCAGGAGCATCCGCGGTTCGAGGTCGTCGTCGTCGACAACGCTCCCCTGACCGGCGACACGCGGGACCTGGTGGAGCGGAAGTACGGGGAACGGGTGCGGTACGTCTGCGAGCCGGCCCCCGGTCTGGCGATCGCCCACAACACGGGGCTCGCTGAGGCCCGGGGCGAGGTCATCGCGTTCACCGACGACGACGTGGTCGCCGATCCCCGCTGGCTCACCGAGCTGACCGCGCCCTTCGCCGCCGACCTCCGGCTCGGCTGCGCCACCGGACTCATCCTGCCCGCCCGGCTGCGCACCCCGGCCCAGGTCCTGCTGGAGAGCCACGGCGGCTTCGCCAAGGGCTTCACGCCGACGACGTACGACCCCCAGGACCCGCCCCCCGACGAGCCGCTGTTCCCCTTCACCGCGGGCCGCTTCGGCTCCGGCGCGAACATGGCCTTCCGCGCGGACGTGCTGCGCGCCGTCGGCGGTTTCGACCCCGCCACCGGTGCCGGGACACCCGCGCGGGGCGGCGACGACCTGTACGGCTTCGTGCGCGTGCTCGCCCAGGGGCACCGGCTGCACTACACCCCGTACGCGCTGGTGTGGCACCACCACCGGGAGACCTGGGCCGACCTGGAGACCCAGGCGTACGGATACGGCGCCGGCCTCACCGCCTATCTCACCGCCGTCCTGATCAACCGGCCCGCGCTGCTGCCCGCGTTCCTCGCCCGGCTGCCGCGCGGTCTCGCCCACGCCCGCGCGCTGACCGCCGTACGCGACACCGACGGCGGTGGCGGCGCACCGGGCGCGCACGACACCCGCACCCATCCCTGGCCGCGCCGGCTGTCGCGGCTGCAGCGCAGGGGGATGCTCCACGGGCCGGCCGGCCATCTGCGGGCGCGGCGGGCGTTGCGGAACGGCGCGGGAAGGGGGACGCGATGAACCCGCCACACGCGACCGCTCCCGCCCACCGGGGGACGGCCATCCCCGTGTTCCTCTACCACGCCGTGATGGACGACCCGCCGGAGTGGATCGCCGAGTTCACCGTCACCCCGAAGGCGTTCGCGGCCCATCTGGACGCGATCGCGGACAGCGGCCGTACGCCCGTCACCATCAGCGCCCTCGCCGACGGCCTCGCCGGGCGGGCGCCGCTGCCGCCCCGGCCGGTGCTGCTCACCTTCGACGACGGCTTCGCCGATCTGCCCGGCCCGACCGCCGATGTCCTCGCCGGGCGCGGGCTGCCCGCCACCGCCTACCTCACCACCGGCGCCATCGCCCCGGGCGGCCGCAGTCTGCTGCCGCCCGCCCCGATGATGACGCTCGACGAGGCGAAGCGGCTGGAAGAGGCCGGCATGGAGATCGGCAGCCACACGGTCACCCACGCCCAGCTCGACACGCTCGACGCGCGGCGGTTGCGCACCGAACTGCTGGACTCCAAGGCCGTGCTGGAGGACGCCCTCGGCCACCGCGTGCCCCATCTCGCCTATCCGCACGGCTACAACAGCCCGCGGGTGCGCACGATGGCCGCCCGGGCCGGCTACGAGACCGCGACCGCCGTGCGGCACGCGCTCAGCTCGGACCGCGACGAGCGCTACCGCATCGCCCGTCTGATCGTCCGCCGCGGCCACACCATCGCCGATGTCGAGGCGTGGCTGGCGGGCGACGGCGCGCGGATCGCCCCCTACCGGGACGGGCTCAGGACCGTCGGCTGGCGGTGGTACCGCAGGGCCCGCACCGCCCTGCGCGGCCCGACCTTCGCCGGATGAGCCGGATCGGGGCGAGTGTGACGTTTTTGGTGTGAATAACAGAGGTAATTCCTATACTCGTTCGGGGGAGGGGAGTCTCGGCGTGCACCAGCATGTACCCGTACCAACCGTGGAGAGCAGCGCGCTGCCCGCTTCCGCCCCGGCCACCGGCCCGCCGGACGCGAAACGGCCCGACGGCGGCGGCCGCAGATCCTGGCCGATCCCGAGCCGCCCGCCCGACACGGGTCTGCTGACGCTGCTGCTCGCCGCCGTCCTGTGGCTCTACGCGCTGCCGCGCATCGGTTTCCGGGAGATGGGCGGCTACGGCCTCCTGGACCAACTCCCGGCCGCCTACTACCTGTCGCTGCTGGTCCTGACCGCCGGCTTCGTCCTCACCCTGCGCCGTGCGGGCACCGCGCCCTGGTGGCCCGCCCTGCACTGCGCCGCACTGCTGTTCGCGCTCAAGGCGCCCCCGGCGATCCTGTACGACGCCGTGCGCTACCCGTGGGCGTCCAAGCACGACGCCGTCGTCAACACTCTGCTCGCCAACGGTGAACTACGGCCGAACGCCGCCCTGTCGGGCAACATGTCCGCCTACGACCAGTGGCCGGGGTTCTTCACGCTCGACGCCGGTCTGGTGCGTGCCTTCGGCGTGGAGAGCGCCGCCGCGTACGCCAACTGGGCGCCGATCGTCCTCGGCCTGCTGATGATGCCGGTGCTCGTGCTGCTCTACCGCACGTTCTGCCAGGACTGGCGGCTGGTGTGGACGGCCGTATGGATCTTCCAGCTCGCCAACTGGGTGGGCCAGGACTACTTCGCCCCGCAGGGACTCGCGTTCCTGCTGCATCTGACGGTCGTCACGGTGGTGCTGCGGCACTTCGTGCGCCCCGGCTCGGCCGGGCGGCTGCGCGACCGTGCCCATCTCGACCCGGCCGCCGCCAGCGTGCCCCCGCCCACCGGTCACCGGCAGCGCGCGGTCTGCGTGGTGATCCTCGCCCCGCTCATCGCCGCGATCAACGCCACGCACCAGCTCACCCCGGTGATGCTCTGCATCTGCCTGTTCGCGCTCAGCCTCACGCGCCGCTACCGCAACTACGGGCTGCTGGCCGTCGCCGTGCTGCTGATGCTCACCTGGGACCTGACCATGGGGCGGCCGCTGTTCGTCGAGACGCTCTCCACGCTCAAGGAGTCGATCGGCGAACTGACACAGAACTCCCGCGCCGGATACGCGGGAGAGCTGACCGGCCCGGGACCCGAACTCGCCGGCACCGCCAACGTGCTGATGGTGCTCGCGGTCGCCGCCCTCGCCGGAGCCGCCCTCGTGCTGCGGCGCCGGCTGGTCCGCAGCGCGCTGCCGCTGCTGCTGGTCTCCGCCGCCCCCGTCCCGCTCTTCGCCGTCAACGACTACGGCGGCGAAATGCTCTTCCGTGTCTATTTGTTCGGCCTGCCCGGCGCCGCGTTCTTCGCCGCCGCCGCGCTCGTCCCCAACGCCGCCGGCAGCCACCACGACCGGACGAGGGCGCTGCGGCGCGGGATTTCGGCGGTCGCGCTGCCCGCCGTGCTGCTGGTGCTGCTGGCCGGCTTCATGCCGTCGTACTACGGCAAGGAGAAGATGTACTACACGCCGCCCGAGGAGACCGCGCTGGTCACCCGGGCGCTCGACAACGCCCCCGACGGCTCGCTGATCCTCGCCACCACCGGCTCCTTCCCGCAGGCGCTGCACCGGTACGACCGAATCGAGCACTGGTTCTTCGCCGAGCAGGAACTGCCGGAGAATCAGCGGATGCTCAAGGACCCTGCGCGCTACCTCGCCGACGGCATTCCGCCGGGGACCAGGGCGTACGTCGTCCTCACCCGCACCCAGGACGTCTACACCGCGGGCGAGGGCCTGCTGCCGGCCGGCGGCTTCGAGACGCTGCGCACGAAGCTGTCCGCCTCGCCTCTCTTCCGGACCGTCGAAAGCCACGACTACGGGGTGGTGCTCGAGTACCGCCCGGCCGCCCGGGGAACCACCACGACCACAAGGTGATCGAAGTGACGTTGCAGGCCAGCCAGTTCCCGTCAGGTCAGCCCATGAACACCGCCGGCTCGCCGCACGGCGCGGAGCGGCACCTCAGAGTCCTCCTCGGCGCCTCCGGCTGGATCGCCCTGGCCGCCACCACGGTGCCCGGCCCCTCGCCGCTGCGCTGGATCCCGGTGCTGCTCTTCACCCTGTTCGGTCCGGGCTGCGCGGCACTGTATCCGCAGCCGGGCGGGCTGGCCCCGGGCGCCCGGCTGGAGGCCATCGCTCTCGCCGCGCCGGTCAGCCTGTCGCTCGGCGTGCTCACCGCCACCTCGCTGTTCCTGGTGAAAGCCTTCTCGGCGACCTCCTTCCTCCTCTCGCTCGCCGTCTTCACCACCGTCGTCGCGGCCCTTCCGGGGCTGCCGCTGCCCGCCGCCCGGCGCGGCGCGGCGGAACACGGCAGGCGCCGGCCCGCGAACGGCGGTGGCGCATGACGAGTTCGCACCGGCTGCCCGACCCGCACGCACGGGGCAGGTGGCGGCGCGCGGCGAGGAGGGTGGGGCGTGTGAGGCGCGGTTACGCGGCGGTCGTCCTGGTGACGGTCGCCGCACTGCTGACCGGGCTCGGGTTCTGGGCCGGCCGCTCCGACGACGCCGACGCGCCGGGCTGGGGCACGCCCGGTAACGCGGCCTCCGGTGAGCTGCCGACCGGCCCCTGCGCTCCCACCGACACCCTGGTGCCGCCCTGCGGCGCCTGGTGGGGGGCCTATGTGCCGTACGCGCCGAACGGCTCGCTCAAGGATGCCGTACTCGGCTTCGAGAAGAGGATCGGCCGCCGGCTGGACGTCGTCTACAACTACCACGACATGTCGGGCAGCGAACGCGACGGGACGCTGCTCACTCCCGACGAGCAGGAGCTCGGCAGGGACCGGCTGCTCATGCTGGCCTGGGAGTCCACCGTCTGGACCGAGCCGCACCACGCGAACTGGACGGAGACCCAGCTCGGCTGGAAGAACATCGCGTCGGGCAAGTACGACGAGGAGATCATCGACCCCCAGATCCGCCGTCTCAAGGCCTACGGCAAGCGCGTCTTCTTCTCGTTCGACCAGGAGACCGACGCCCGCATCAAGGAAGGCGCCGGTACACCGGAGGAGTTCGTCGCGGCCTACCGCCACCTCCACGACCGGTTCCGCGAACTGGGCGCCGACAACGTCGTATGGGTGTGGACCGTCTCCGGCTACCTCGGCAGCGCCGAGGAGATGAAGGCCCTCTACCCCGGGGACGAGTACGTCGACTGGATCGCCATGGACCAGTACAACTACTACGGCTGCCACGACACCACCCACTGGAAGGACTTCCTGCGCAGCCAGCAGCCCAGCTACGAGTGGCTGCGCGCCAACATCTCCGACGACAAGCCCGTGATGCTCGCCGAGTTCGCCACCGCGCCCGACGCCGAGAACCCGCAGCGCCAGCGCGACTGGTACACCCGCATCCCCGCCGACGTGAAGAAGCTCCCGGGGGTGAAGGCCCTGGTGCACTGGAACCGGCCGACCTCGGAGGAACCCGAGTGCGATCTGACCGTCAACGACGGGCCGGGTCTCGAGGGTTACCGGGAGGCGGGGAAGAACGGCTACTTCCGCCAGCCCGTGCCGTCCCGGTGAGGAGCAGGACGGCGAGGAGGGCGATCAGCGACGGCACGGCGGCCGGTGCGAGCTCCTGCCGGAACACCCAGCCGGCCACCGCCACCAGATAGAGAACACCCCAGCCGGCCTGCCCTGTCAGCCGTCCGCCGGCGCGGACGAGCAGCAGCCGCAGCGGTACGAGGCACAGCAGCTGGACCGCCAGGGGCGCCCACCGCAGCAGGGGTCCGGGGCCGTCGAGCCCGACCGCCTGCGCGAGGAAGCGGGCCGCGTCGGCGTACAGGTCCCCCTCCACGGGATCGGGCCGCCACCCGACGGCGACGGGCGCGGCGTGCAGGGCGACCAGGGCGGACGCCAGGGCGGTGCCGGAGAGCCAGGGGACGGGTCTGCGGCACAACGTCACCGAGGCGACGAAGACGACGAGGAGCGCTGCCCCCGCGGCCGACGCGAACAGGGGGAGTTCGGTGAGCAGTTCGCGTCCCGTCGGCTCGTCCCTGCTGGCTCCGTCGCCCCACGGGAGCCCGCGTACCGCGATCCAGAAGGCGACGGTCGCGAGGCCGAGCAAGGCCCAGAGGATGGCGCCGGTCCGGCGGCCGGAGTCGTCGCCGGACTCCTCCGGTCGGGGGACGGGAGCCGGGGCGCCGGGAAGGTCCTCGTCGGTCCACGGCGTGCGGCTCCCCTCCGCCGGTGTCCGCCGGTCCGGGGGCGGCAGAAGCGCCGGGACGGCGTGCCCCGCACCGTCCGGCGTCCTGCCCTGCGGCAGCGGCTGGTCCCGGCCCTCCCCGGGGTCATGGTCCGCCGTCCGCTTCTCCGCGGCCTGCGGTCGCACGATGAACGCCACCGTATCCGCGTGGAGCGCTTCCCGTTCATAGCCGGGGCCGCCGATGAACAGCGTGACGGTGTCGTCGTCCCGCTCCCCCGGCCCCTCGGACTGGTACGCCGCCCGGCGGGCCCAGCTCGTGCCGTACCCGGCGGTGGCGTTCAGCCTGGCCCAGCGCGTGCCGTACTCGGGGGCGGCGGAGGGCCGCTCCACGGGCCCGCCGGGCCGCTCGCGCAGCGCCGCACGCAGTCCGAGCACCGAGACGGCCGCGATCAGCGTCATGCCCACCAGCACCGCCCACCCCGCCCCGGCGATTCCCGCGGGGCTGAACAGCACGCTCGCGCTGCCCAGTACGAGCACGCACATCGCCCCTTGGAGCGCGGCCAGCACACCGGTGCGCCCCTGCACCCGCAGCACGCCGATGTACAGCTCCACGACCACCCGGGGCAGCGCACCGAGAGCCAGCAGCCGCAGTACGGTCGCGCCGTGCTCGGCGTAGTCCGCGCTGAACGGCGTGAGGATCTGCGGCGCGAAGACGACCAGCGCCAGGACCACCGGCACCAGCAGCAGCGTCATCCGGCGCAGCGCCCCGCGCACCCCGTCAGCCAGCTGACGCGGGTCGTGCGAGGCGTGGGCGGTGAGGGACGAGGCCATGTTGATGGCCATGAACTCCATCGTGCCGCCGACGGTGTACGCCACGTAGAAGTAGCCGTTCTCCGCGGCGCTGAAGCGGACCGCGACCATCACAGGCAGCAGATTGATCATCGCCAGGCTGAACAGCGCGCCGAGCGAGTCACCGGCCAGGAAGCGGCCCATGCTGCGCAGCCCCGGCGGCTCCACGTCCCGGTCGGCGGCGGCCTGGCGCGGGATGAGCCGGCGGAAGATCAGCCAGCCGAGCGGCAGGGTGGAGAACGCGATGGCCACGGCCCAGGACACGAAGATACCCAGCACGGGCAGCGCGCTCGCGAAGACGGCCAGCAGGACCAGCTTGCCGACGGAGAACACCGCGTTCCCGGCCGGCACCCACTCGGCCTTGCGCAGCCCGGTGAGCACGCCGTCCTGGAGGGTGAGCAGCGCCCACGCCACGCAGGCCGCCACGAACAGCGCCCCCGCGAGCGGTGTGCCGAGGGGCTCGTAGGAGGCACCCCACTGGTCGAGCGTCAGCAGGAACACGCCCGCGGCGAGCGCGACGACCACGGAACTGGCCCCGTACACCCCCCACACCAGGCGTCCGGTCTCGCGGCCCGCGCGCGGCACGAAGCGGACCACGGCGCCGATCATGGTGGTCGCGGTGATGCTGGCGAGCAGCCGCATCGCGGCGATCGCGGCGGAGCCCTGGCCGACCGCGTCCTCGGAGTAGTAGCGGGCGGCGACGAGCCAGAACCCCAGTCCGAGCACCGCCGACACACCCGTGCTGAGCATCAGGAAGTAGGCGTTCTTGAACAGGGAGTCCGAGCCGGACCGGTTCCCGGCGGGCGGAGGCCGCCCGCCCTCGCGCTGCGCGGCCGGCTCGTGCACCTGGATGTCAGTCACGCGACGGCCCCAGCCTGCCGGCCCGCTCCCCCGGTCCGCTCAGGTCCTCCGGCGGCTCGGCCGGCCGCGCGCCGGAGCGCTCCAGCACGTCGACGGCCTCGCGGGCCCGCAGCGGATCCACCGGCAGCGCGTGCCGCGCGAACCAGCGGGCCGCGCCGGGCGCGGGCGAGGGGTCGGTGAAGGCGTCCCCCGCGTAGTCGTCGAGGGGCGGGTCGTAGAGGTAGCCGACGACGATCCCGCTCCGTGCCAGCGCCGCGATCGCCGCGTCCCGGTCGTCGACCAGCAGCGGCACCCGGAACAGCGGCTGTGTCCCGCTTCCCGCGCGCGGGCGGGCCCACGGCGTCGACAGCAGCAGCTCGGTGCCCTCCCGGTACGCCGCCAGCAGGTCGTCCAGCCGTCCGAGCCGGCGCCCGATCCGCCTCAGCCGCAGCGGGCCGGACTCGCGGCGGTAGGTGTGCATGTCGACGCGGACCCAGGGGTCGTGCGCGGTCAGGCCCGGGGCCTCCTCGGCGGCCCGGGCGAGCGCGTCCGGACGCAACGGCATCCTGATCCCGTCGCGCTCCGTCAGCCCCAGCAGCCCCATCGCCGCCCAGGCGGCCCGCCGCAGCCCCAGCCCCCGCACGGCGGCCTCGGCATACGGCCGTACCGCATAGGCCAGTTCGGAAGCCGTCCGGCGCGGAGTGAGCAGGCCGTCGCGGGTTCTGCGCACCGCGTCGCCCAGGTCCGGGTCGGCGAGCGAGAGGATCCCCCCGGCCTGGGCGCCGACGTGCTTGGACAGGCTGAAAACGGAGGCCTCGCCCCACGCCCCGACGGGCCGCCCACCGGCCTCGCTGCCGATCGCGTGCGCCGCGTCCTCGAACAGCGGGATGCCCAACGCGTCGCAACGCGCGCGCAGTTCCGGCGCCGGGTCCGGATTGCCGTACAGGTTCGTGGTCAGTACGGCGGAGAGCGAGCCCCAGGTGTCCTCGGGCACGGCGTCGATGTCGATGGACGCGTCGAGCGCGTTCAACGGCGCCTGCACCGGCCGCAGTCCCGCCGCCAGCACGACAAAGAAGATGACGTCGTCGTTGACCGGCGACATCAGCACCCTGCCGCCCGGCGGGCACCAGTGGCGCAGCGCCACATACAGCCCCAGCCTGCACGACGGCATGTACACACATTCCCGGCCGAGCCGGGCACGCATGGTCTCTTCCAGCCTCTTCGGCCGCGACCACGAGCGCTCCGAACGCGAGCCGGCCTCCCCAATGGCCATTCGCTCCCCCATGTGCCCTCGGAACGCCCCCTCCCCGAGGCCTTCCGGCACCCGCCCAGACTCGCCCCGTTCGCACCGCTCCGTCAAGATTGCACAACCGTCCTGTGGATAACTTCCGGAAGGCAAGCGGAAGCGGCACTTGGGGCGTTTGCGCCCGCGTGCACCCCGCCCACGGCGCCGTCCGCCGCCGCACCACCAACTCCGGCTCTGCACAAGAACGCCATGTCACCCGTAACGTGTGGCCTGGCCACGGACACGTGGAGCACACCTGCGCACACGAAAGCGAGGCAGCACCCGATGCCCCCCTTCGATGTCCCCGAGGGCGATCCCTTCGGCCCGCACAACCTGCCGTACGGCGTGTTCTCGCCCCCCGGCTCGTCGGAGCGGACCGTCGGCGTCCGGCTCGGCGACCATGTCCTCGACGCCGGCGCGGCGGCGCACGCCCTGGGCTCCCCCTACGCGTCCCTGCTCGCCCGCCCGACCCTCAACCCGCTGCTGGCGGCGGGCCGTACGGCCTGGTCGGACGTGCGGCGGGCGCTCACGGCCTGGGTGACCGTCCCCGCGCACCGGGAGACCGTCGAGCCGCTGTTCCACCCGTTGCCCGAGGTGACGCTGCACCTCCCCTTCGAGGTCGCGGACTACGTCGACTTCTACGCCTCGGAGAACCACGCCCGGAACGTCGGCCGGATGTTCCGCCCCGATGCCCCGGACTCGCTGACCCCCAACTGGAAGCATCTGCCGATCGGCTACCACGGCCGTTCCGGCACGGTCGTGGTGTCCGGCACCGACGTCGTGCGCCCCTCCGGCCAGCGCAAGGCACCCGCCGACACCGCCCCCGTGTTCGGGCCCTCCGTCCGGCTGGACATCGAGGCCGAGGTCGGGTTCGTGGTCGGTGTGCCGTCCGAACTGGGCCGGCCGGTGCCGCTCGGCGACTACCGCGACCATGTCTTCGGCCTGTGCCTGCTCAACGACTGGTCCGCCCGGGACATCCAGGCCTGGGAGTACGTCCCCCTCGGCCCGTTCCTCGGCAAGTCCTTCGCCACCTCGGTGTCCGCCTGGATCACCCCGCTGGACGCCCTGGAGGAGGCCCGCGTCGCACCGCCGGAGCGCACGCACGAGCTGCTGCCCTACCTGGACGACGCGGACGAGGAACCCGGCGGCTACGACCTGCGGATCACCGTCACCGTCAACGGCCATGTCGTCTCCGAACCCCCGTTCTCCACCATGTACTGGACGGCGGCCCAGCAGCTCGCCCACATGACCGTCAACGGCGCCTCCCTGCGCACCGGCGACCTGTACGGCTCCGGCACGGTGAGCGGCCCCTCCGAGCGGGAACGCGGCTCGCTGCTGGAACTGACCTGGAACGGCCGCGACCCCCTCGAACTCCCCGACGGCAAGCGGACGTTCCTGGAGGACGGCGATGTGGTCACGCTGTCGGCCTGGGCGCCAGGCCCGGACGGCGTCCGCGTGGGGCTCGGCGAGGTCACGGGCCGGGTGGTCCCCTCGCCCTGACCCGTCCGGCCCTGTCGGATCCCTCACGACCCCTGCCTCACACCGCCCTTCGCCGTCATAATTGGCGCCGGGCGGTGTGCACGTCTGTACGCCGTACCCTCTCGCCCCCCGCACGCCCCCGAGCCGCCTAGACCGCCACCACCGCGCCCTGACAACAACCGCAGCAGCCCTGGTCACGTTGGTCCCGGCCCTGACCGCACTCCCTGACGCGCCCAGTGCGGGCAGTCGTGCCGCAGGGCGATGGGGGTCCCCCCGCTCGAGCGAAGCCGAGAGTGGGGGAGGGTGGGCGCACCGGCACCCCGCAACCGCCGGGCTGCGCAACCACCCCCGCCCAGCCCCGGCGCCCGGCGCCTATGTCCAGTCGGGCTCCGGCTCCTCCGCGGGCCACTCGTCGGCGCGACCGGGATCTGCCCCGGCTCCCGGCGCCGCCAACCCGGCCAGCACCCCCACCACCCCCTCCCCGTACGTCACCAGCTTCTTCTCCCCCACCCCACTGACCCCCGCAAGCTCCTCCACCGACGTCGGCCACACCGTGGCAATCTCCCGCAGCGTGGCGTCGTGGAAGATGACATACGCCGGAACCCCCTGCTCCCGCGCCCGCTCCGCCCGCCAAGCCCGCAACGCCTCGAACGCGGGCTGCAGCTCCTCGGCCAGCTCGGCCACGGGCGCCTTGGCCTTCCGCTCGCCCCGCCCGCCGCCCGCGCCACGCGCCACCGGCCTCTCCGGCTCCTTCCGCAGCGGCACCTCCCGCTCCCGCCGCAGCACCGCCCCGCTGGCCTCGGTCAGCACGAGCGTGCCGTACTCCCCCTCGACGGCGAGCAGCCCCTGGGCGAGCAGCTGCCGCACGACACCGCGCCACTCCGCCTCGCTCAGCTCCTCACCGATGCCGAACACCGACAGCTGGTCGTGGTCGAACTGGATGACCTTGGCGGTACGCCGCCCGAGCAGGATGTCCACGATCTGCACCGCGCCGAACTTCTGCCCGCGCTCCCGCTGCAGCCGCACCACCGTCGACAGCACCTTCTGCGCCGCGACGGTCCCGTCCCAGGTCTCCGGCGGTGTGAGACAGGTGTCGCAGTTGCCGCAGCCCCCCGGGCCGGCCTCCTGGCCGAAGTAGGCGAGGAGCTGTCCGCGCCGGCACCGGACCGTCTCGCACAGCGCCAGCATGGCGTCCAGATGCTGGTTGGCCCGCCGCCGGAACGCCTCGTCGCCCTCCCCCGACTGGATCAGCTTCCGCTGCTGTATGACGTCGTTGAGCCCGTAGGCCATCCAGGCCGTGGACGGCAGTCCGTCCCGCCCCGCGCGTCCGGTCTCCTGGTAGTAGCCCTCCACCGACTTGGGCAGGTCGAGGTGGGCGACGAACCGGACGTCCGGCTTGTCGATGCCCATACCGAAGGCGATGGTCGCCACCACGACCAGCCCCTCTTCCCGCAGAAAGCGCGCCTGATGCGCCGCGCGCGTCCCCGCGTCCAGGCCCGCGTGGTACGGCACCGCCTCGATGCCGTTGCGCGAGAGGAACTCGGCCGTCTTGTCCACCGAGGCGCGCGAGAGGCAGTAGACGATGCCCGCGTCCCCGGCGTGCTCCTCGCGCAGAAAGCTCAGCAGCTGCTTCCTGGGGTCGGCCTTGGGCACGACCCGGTACTGGATGTTGGGCCGGTCGAAGCTGGCCACGAAGTGCCGGGCCTCCGGCATCCTCAGCCGGTCGGTGATCTCCCGGTGCGTGGCGTCCGTGGCCGTCGCCGTGAGCGCGATGCGGGGGACGTCCGGCCACCGCTCGCCCAGCAGGGACAGCGAGAGGTAGTCCGGGCGGAAGTCGTGCCCCCACTGGGACACGCAGTGCGCCTCGTCGACGGCGAAGACGGAGATCTTGCCGCGTGAGAGCAGATCCAGGGTGCTGTCCAGCCGCAGCCGCTCCGGCGCGAGATACAGCAGGTCCAGCTCGCCGGCGAGGAACTCCGCCTCGACCACCCGCCGCTCGTCGAAGTCCTGCGTGGAGTTCATGAACCCGGCGCGCACGCCCAGCGCACGCAGCGCGTCCACCTGGTCCTGCATCAGGGCGATCAGCGGGGAGACGACGACCCCCGTACCCGGTCTGACCAGGGCCGGGATCTGGTAGCACAGCGATTTGCCGCCACCGGTCGGCATGAGCACGACGGCGTCGCCGCCCGCGATCACATGGTCGACGACCGCTTCTTGCTCACCGCGGAACGCCTCGTACCCGAACACCCGGTGCAGCGCCGCCAGCGCCTCACCATCCGTCACTGCCATCTCGGCGATACCGCCCGTCCCCTGCATCGTCCCGTCCCCCGTGCGTCGTCCCTCGACCACTGCGTCCACGATAGGCGCCCGCACCGACAGGCCCCGAGTTATCCACAGGCCCGCCCGGAACGGCGGAGCGGCCCGGCACCCCCCATGGGTACCGGGCCGCTCCGCCGCCCTTCGGCGCGGTGTCAGCGGACGAACACGCCCGCGTCGCCGGCCAGCTCCAGGAAGTACTGCGGTGCCACACCGAGCACCACCGTGACCGCCACACCGACCCCGATAGCCGTCATCGTCAGCGGTGACGGCACTGCGACGGTCGGGCCCTCGGGGCGCGGCTCGCTGAAGAACATCAGGACGATGACACGGATGTAGAAGAACGCCGCGATCGCCGACGCGATCACACCGACGACGACCAGCGGGACGGCTCCGCCCTCCGCGGCCGCCTTGAAGACGGCGAACTTCCCGGCGAAGCCGGAGGTCAGCGGAATGCCCGCGAAGGCCAGCAGGAAGACGGCGAACACCGCCGCGACCAGCGGGGAGCGGCGGCCGAGCCCCGCCCACTTCGACAGGTGCGTCGCCTCACCGCCCGCGTCCCGGACCAGCGTGACCACCGCGAAAGCGCCGACCGTCACGAACGAGTACGCCGCCAGGTAGAACAGCACGGACGAGATGCCCGACGGATTGGCCGCGATGACACCCGCGAGGATGAAGCCCGCGTGCGAGATCGCCGAGTACGCCAGCAGCCGCTTGATGTCGGTCTGTGTGATCGCGACGATCGCGCCGACCACCATGGTGACGATCGCCACGGCCCACATGACCGGCCGCCAGTCCCAGCGCAGGCCCGGCAGCAGGACGTACAGGATCCGCAGCAGCGCGCCGAACGCGGCCACCTTGGTCGCCGCCGCCATGAAGCCCGTCACCGGCGTCGGGGCGCCCTGGTACACGTCGGGCGTCCACATGTGGAAGGGCACGGCGCCGACCTTGAACAGCAGGCCCATGACCAGCAGCGCGGCGCCGATCAGCAGCAGCGCGTCGTTGCCCATGGTGTCGGCGAGTGCCGGGGTGACCTCCGGGACGGTGCCGTCGACGACCTGCGCGATCGTGGCGTACGACATCGAGCCCGCGTAGCCGTACAGCAGGGCGATGCCGAACAGCGTGAACGCGGAGGCGAAGGCGCCGAGCAGGAAGTACTTGACCGCGGCCTCCTGCGACATCAGCCGCTTGCGGCGGGCCAGCGCGCACAGCAGGTACAGCGGGAGGGAGAGGACCTCCAGCGCCACGAACAGCGTCAGCAGGTCGTTGGCGGCCGGGAAGACCAGCATGCCGGCGACCGCGAAGAGCAGCAGCGGGAAGACCTCGGTGGTGGTGAACCCGGCCTTGACGGCCCTCTTCTCGCTGTCGCTGCCCGGTACGGACGCGGGCTGCGCGGCGAAGGAGTCGACGCGGTTGCCGTGCGCTTCCGGGTCCAGCCGCCGCTCGGCGAAGGTGAACAGGCCGACCAGGGCCGTCAGCAGGATCGTGCCCTGCAGGAACAGGGCCGGTCCGTCGACGGCGATGGCGCCCATCGCCGCGATGCCCGCCTTGGTGGTGGCGTAGCCGTTCGCGGCGAGGGCCACGACCGCGGCGAACGCGGCGGCGAGCGCCACCACGGAGACGAACATCTGTGCGTAGTAGCGGGACTTTCGAGGGACGAACGCCTCCACCAGGATCCCGACGACCGCCGCGCCGACGACGATCAGGGTGGGGGCGAGCTGCCCGTACTCGATCCTGGGCGCGTCGATCTTCGAGATCGGGTCGGCCGCCGCCGTTGTCCACAGGCTGTGGACGGCTGCTGCTGTGCTCACTTCGCCGCCTCCACCTCGGGCTGGGGGTCCTTCTTCTCCACGTCGGACATGGTGTGCTTCACCGCCGGGTTCACGACGTCACTGACGGGCTTCGGATAGACGCCTAGGAACACCAGCAGCACGACCAGCGGCGCCACCACCGCGATCTCCCGCACCCTCAGGTCGGGCATCGTGGCCACCTCGGGCTTCACCGGGCCCGTCATCGTCCGCTGGTAGAGGACGAGGGTGTAGAGCGCGGCGAGGACGATGCCGAAGGTGGCGATGATCCCGATCACCGGGTAGCGGGTGAACGTGCCGACCAGGACCAGGAACTCACTGACGAAGGGCGCGAGCCCCGGCAGTGAGAGGGTCGCGAGGCCGCCGATCAGAAAGGTCCCGGCGAGCACCGGGGCGACCTTCTGGACACCGCCGAAGTCGGCGATGAGCCGCGAACCGCGCCGCGAGATCAGGAATCCGGCGATCAGCATCAGCACGGCGGTCGAGATGCCGTGGTTGACCATGTAGAGCGTCGCACCGGACTGGCCCTGGCTGGTCATGGCGAAGATGCCCATGATGATGAAGCCGAAGTGCGAGATCGAGGCGTACGCGATCAGGCGCTTGATGTCGCGCTGGCCGACCGCGAGCAGCGCGCCGTAGATGATGCTGATGAGCGCCAGGACGAGGATCGCCGGTGTCGCCCACTTGCTCGCCTCCGGGAACAGCCCGAGGCAGAAGCGGAGCATGGCGAAGGTGCCCACCTTGTCGACGACCGCCGTGATCAGCACGGCCACCGGCGCGGTGGACTCCTGCATGGCGTTGGGCAGCCAGGTGTGCAGCGGCCACAGCGGCGCCTTCACGGCGAAGGCGAAGAAGAAGCCGAGGAACAGCCAGCGCTCGGTGCTGGTCGCCAGGTTCAGCTCACCGCTCGCCCGGGCCTCGGCGATCTCCGTGAGCGAGAAGTTCCCCGCGACCACGTACAGCCCGATCACCGCGGCCAGCATGACCAGACCGCCGGCCAGGTTGTACAGCAGGAACTTCACCGCCGCGTACGACCGCTGGGTCGCCGCCTTCTCCTCGCCGTGCTCGTGGGCACGGTCCCCGAAGCCTCCGATGAGGAAGTACAACGGGATCAGCATGGCTTCGAAGAAGATGTAGAACAGGAAGACGTCGGTGGCCTCGAAGGAGAGGATCACCATCGCCTCGACGGCCAGGATCAGGGCGAAGAAGCCCTGCGTCGGCCGCCACCTCCTGCTCCCCGTCTCCAGCGGGTCGGCGTCGTGCCAGCCCGCGAGGACGATGAAGGGGATCAGCAGGGCGGTCAGCGCGATCAGCGCCACCGCGATGCCGTCCACACCCAGTTCGTAGCGGACACCGAAGTCCGCGATCCAGGCATGGGACTCGGTGAGCTGGTAACGGTCACCGCCCGGGTCGAAGCGGACCAGGATCGTGATCGCCAGGGCGAGCGTGGCGAGCGAGAACAGCAGGGCCAGCCACTTGGCGGCCGGGCGCTTCGCGGCCGGCACGGCGGCCGTGGCGATCGCCCCGATGGCCGGGAGCGCCGCCGTCGCTGTCAGCAGAGGAAAGGACATCGGTATCAGACCGCCCTCATCAGCAGGGTCGCGGCGACGAGGACCGCCGCGCCGCCGAACATGGAGACCGCGTAGGACCGCGCGAAGCCGTTCTGCAGCCTGCGCATCCGCCCGGACAGGCCGCCCATGAAGGCCGCCGTGCCGTTGACGACCCCGTCGACCAGGGTGTGGTCCACATACACCAGCGAGCGGGTGAGGTGTTCACCGCCGCGCACCAGGACCACGTGGTTGAAGTCGTCCTGGAGCAGGTCGCGCCGGGCGGCCCGGGTGAGCAGCGACCCGCGCGGGGCGACGGCCGGCACCGGACGGCGCCCGTACTGGGCCCAGGCGATCGCCACGCCGATGACCATCACGGCGACCGTGGAGAGCGTCACCGTCAGGGCGCTGACCGGCGGGTGGCCGTGGGCGTGCCCGGTGACGGGCTCCAGCCAGTGCACGAAGCGGTCGCCGATGCTGAAGAAGGCACCGCCCGCGACCGATCCGACGGCCAGCACGATCATCGGGATCGTCATGGACCTCGGCGACTCGTGCGGGTGCGGCGGCTCGTAGGCGCCCCGCGTCTGCGCGGCCGGCTCCACATCCGGCGCCGCCGGGGACGGCGTCGGCGCGTTGCGCCAGCGCTCCTCGCCGAAGAACGTCATCAGCATCACGCGCGTCATGTAGAACGCGGTGATGGCCGCGCCCAGCAGGGCACAGGCACCCAGGATCCAGCCCTCGGTGCCGCCCTTGGCGAACGCCGCCTCGATGATCTTGTCCTTGGAGAAGAAGCCGGACAGACCCGGGAAGCCGATGATCGCGAGATAGCCGAGCCCGAACGTGACGAACGTGACCGGCATGTACTTCCTGAGGCCGCCGTAGCGGCGCATGTCGACCTCGTCGTTCATGCCGTGCATCACCGAACCGGCGCCGAGGAACAGGCCGGCCTTGAAGAAGCCGTGCGTCACCAGGTGCATGATCGCGAAGACGTAGCCGATCGGGCCCAGGCCCGCGGCCAGCACCATGTAGCCGATCTGCGACATGGTCGAGCCGGCCAGTGCCTTCTTGATGTCGTCCTTCGCGCAACCGACGATCGCACCGAACAGCAGCGTCACCGCGCCGACGACGGTGACGACCAGTTGGGCGTCGGGAGCGCCGTTGAAGACGGCGGCGGAGCGGACGATCAGGTACACGCCCGCCGTCACCATCGTCGCGGCGTGGATCAGGGCCGAGACCGGGGTCGGGCCCTCCATCGCGTCCCCGAGCCAGGACTGCAGCGGCACCTGGGCGGACTTGCCGCAGGCGGCGAGCAGCAGCATCAGCGCGATGGCGGTCAGCTTGCCCTCGCCCGCCTCACCGGCGAGACCGGCCTCCCCCTGGCCGCCGAGCACCGGCCCGAAGGCGAAGGTGCCGAACCACAGGAACATCATCATGATCGCGATGGACAGGCCCATGTCGCCGACGCGGTTGACCAGGAAGGCCTTCTTGGCGGCCGTGGCGGCGCTGGGCTTGTGCTGCCAGAAGCCGATCAGCAGGTAGGAGGCGAGACCGACGCCCTCCCAGCCGACGTACAGCAGCAGGTAGTTGTCGGCGAGGACGAGGATCAGCATCGCCGCGAGGAAGAGGTTCAGATAGCCGAAGAAGCGGCGGCGGCGCTCGTCGTGCTCCATGTACCCGACGGAGTACAGGTGGATCAGCGAGCCGACGCCGGTGATCAACAGGACGAACGTCATCGACAGCTGGTCCAGCCGGAAGGCGACGTCGGCCTGGAAGCCCTCCACCGGGATCCAGCTGTACAGGTGCTGCGTGACGGTGCGTTCCTCGGCGCCCTTGCCCAGCAGACCGGTGAAGAGCACCAGGCCGATCACGAAGGAGACGGCCGCGAGCAGCGTGCCGATCCAGTGGCCCACGGCGTCCAGCCGGCGTCCGCCGCACAGCAGGACCGCAGCTCCGAGCAGAGGCGCCGCCACCAGCAGCGCAATCAGGTTCTCCACGATTCAGCAGCCCCTCACAGCTTCATCAGGCTGGCGTCGTCGACCGAGGCCGAGTGGCGGGAACGGAACAGGGACACGATGATCGCCAGCCCGACCACGACCTCCGCGGCGGCGACCACCATCGTGAAGAAGGCGATGACCTGGCCGTCGAGGTTGCCGTGCATCCGGGAGAAGGCGACGAACGCGAGATTGCAGGCGTTGAGCATGAGCTCGACGCACATGAAGACCACGATCGCGTTGCGCCGGATCAGCACACCGGTGGCGCCGATCGTGAACAGCAGCGCGGCGAGGTACAGATAGTTGACCGGGTTCACTTCGACGCCTCCTCGGCCCGCTTGAACGTCGGCGCCTCGATCACCTTGCGCTCCAGGCGTTCCTCCGCGCGCTGCTCCAGCGCCCGCAGATCGTTGAGCGCCTCCTGCGACACGTCACGGACCTGTCCGCGCTCCCGCAGCGTCTTGCTGACGGTGAGGTCGGACGGGGTGCCGTCGGGCAGCAGGCCGGCAATGTCCACGGCGTTGTGCCGCGCGTACACGCCGGGCGCCGGGAGCGGCGGCATGTACTTGCCCTCGCGGACCCGCTGCTCGGCCAGCTCCCTTTGGGTCTTGGCGCGTTCGGTGCGCTCGCGGTGGGTGAGCACCATGGCGCCGACGGCGGCCGTGATGAGCAGGGCGCCGGTGATCTCGAAGGCGAAGACGTACTTGGTGAACAGGAGGGCCGCGAGCCCCTCCACATTGCCGCCCGCGTTCGCCTCGCCGATGCCGCTGAACTCGTTGAGCGAGGCGTTGCCGATCCCGCCGACCAGCAGGACGCCGAAGCCGAGACCGCACAGCAGGGCCAGCCAGCGCTGGCCCTTGATGGTCTCCTTCAGGGAGTCCGCCGCGGTGACGCCGACCAGCATCACCACGAACAGGAACAGCATCATGACCGCGCCGGTGTAGACGACGATCTGGACGACGCCCAGGAAGTAGGCGCCGTTGGCCAGGTAGAATACCGCAAGGACGATCATCGTGCCGGCGAGGCAGAGCGCGCTGTGCACGGCCCGCCGCATGAACACGGTGCACAGGGCGCCGATCACGGCGACCGTGCCGAGGACCCAGAACTGGAAGGCCTCTCCGGTGGAGGTGGAGTAGGCGGCGAGCATTCCGGTCATCGCCTGATCACCTCATCCGACGCCGGTTCCTCCGGCCCGAACGTCGAGGCGGCCTCCTGCACCACCTCGCCCTTGGAGTGGGCGACCTGCTGCTCCGTACCGGGCGCGGCCTCGGTCACCAGGCCCCGGTAGTAGTCCTGCTCGTCGGTGCCCGGGTACATGGCGTGCGGGGAGTCGACCATGCCCTCCTCCAGACCGGCGAGCAGCTGCTCCTTGGTGTAGATGAGGTTGGCGCGGCTGGAGTCCGCCAGCTCGAACTCGTTGGTCATCGTGAGCGCGCGCGTCGGGCACGCCTCGATGCACAGGCCGCACAGGATGCAGCGGGCGTAGTTGATCTGGTAGACGCGGCCGTACCGCTCGCCGGGCGAGTAGCGCTCCTCCTCGGTGTTGTCCGCGCCCTCGACGTAGATCGCGTCGGCGGGGCAGGCCCAGGCGCACAGCTCGCAGCCGACGCACTTCTCCAGGCCGTCCGGATGGCGGTTGAGCTGGTGCCGTCCGTGGAAGCGCGGAGCGGTGGTCTTCTGCTGCTCCGGGTACTGCTCGGTCAGCCGCTTCTTGAACATGGCCTTGAAGGTCACGCCGAAGCCGGCCACGGGGTTCAGGAAACCGGGCGACGCGGGCCTGGCCTCCTTGGGCTCCTCAGCCATCGGACGCCTCCTTTCCATCCGTAGGTCCGTGCAGAGATTCGTCACTCTGAGTATCGGGGCCGCCACTGACAATCAGTTCCCGCTCCCGGTGCGAACGGCGTCGCGGCACCGGCGGCACCTCCTGTCCCGGCAGCGGCGGTACGGGGAACCCGCCCGCCATGGGGTCGAAGGCGGGCGGGCCCTCGGGCCGCTCGGACTCCTTCGCCCGCGACCGGAACATGTCGGCGACGAAGGAGAGCAGCAGCAGGGCGAGGACGCCTCCGGCGATGTAGAGCGCGATGTCCGCGAAGTCGTAGTTCTCGTTCCGCAGCGCCCGCACGGTCGCGACCGCCATCAGCCACACCAGGGAGACCGGGATGAGGACCTTCCAGCCGAGCCTCATCAGCTGGTCGTAGCGGACCCGCGGGAGCGTGCCGCGCAGCCAGACGAAACCGAACAGCAAGGTCAGCAGCTTGCCGGTGAACCAGAGCATCGGCCACCAGCCGTGGTTGGCGCCCTCCCAGAAGGTGCTGACGGGCCATGGGGCCCGCCAGCCGCCCAGGAAGAGCGTCACGGCGACGGCCGAGACGGTCACCATGTTGATGTACTCGGCCAGCATGAACATCGCGAACTTGATGGACGAGTACTCGGTGTTGAAGCCGCCGACCAGGTCGCCCTCGGACTCCGGCATGTCGAAGGGGGCGCGGTTGGTCTCGCCGACCATCGTGACCATGTAGATGAGGAAGGAGACCGGCAGCAGCACGATGTACCAGCGGTCGTTCTGCTGCTCGACGATCGTCGAGGTCGACATCGAACCGGAGTACAGGAACACGGAGGCGAACGCGGCGCCCATGGCGATCTCGTACGAGATCATCTGCGCGCAGGAGCGCAGACCGCCCAGCAGCGGATAGGTGGAGCCGGAGCTCCAGCCCGCCAGGACGATGCCGTAGATGCCGACCGAGGCGACCGCGAGGATGTAGAGCGCCGCGATCGGCAGGTCGGTGAGCTGCATCGTGGTGCGCTGGCCGAAGATCGAGATCTCGTTGCCGGCCGGCCCGAAGGGGATCACCGCGAACGCCATGAAGGCGGGGACGGCGGCGACGATCGGCGCGAGGACGTACACCGCCTTGTCCGCGCGCTTGACGACGACGTCCTCCTTCAGCATCAGCTTCACGCCGTCGGCGAGCGACTGGAGCATGCCCCAGGGCCCGTGCCGGTTGGGGCCGATGCGCAGCTGCATCCAGGCGACGACCTTGCGCTCCATGACGATGGAGATCAGTACGGTCACCATCAGGAAGGCGAAGCAGAACACCGCCTTGACGAGGATCAGCCACCAGGGATCGCGGCCGAACATCGACAGGTCTTCAGCGGCGAGGTACGGGCTCATGCCTCCACCTCCTTGGGGGCCTCGCCGGCGAGCGCCGCCGGGCCGATGCGGACGAGGGAGCCGGGCAGTTCCCCGGTGCCGGAGGGGACGCCGCCGTCGACGGAGTTCAGCGGCAGCCAGACCACCCGGTCGGGCATGTCGGTGACGGCCAGGGGCAGTACCACCGACCCGGCGGTGCCGGTCACCGACAGCAGGTCGCCGTCCTTGACGCCGACCTCGGCGGCCGTGGCGGCCGACACCCGCGCGCGGGCGGCGTGCCGGGTGCCGGCCAGCGCCTCGTCACCGAGCTGCAGAAGGCCGTGGTCGAGCAGCAGCCGGTGGCCGGCGAGCACGGCCTCCCCGGCGGCCGGCCGGGGCAGGGCGCCCGCGGTCTCCGCCGGGTCGGTGGCGCGGGGACCGTCCCAGACGCCGATCCGGTCGAGCTCCGCGCGGATCGTGCGCAGATCCGGCAGGCCCAGATGGACGTCCATGGCGTCGGCCAGCATCTGCAGCACCCGCGCGTCGGTGGGCGGCAGCCGCCGGGTCATCTGGTCGGGCTTGAGCGCCGCCTCGAACAGGCGGACCCTGCCTTCCCAGTTGAGGAAGGTGCCGGGCTTCTCGGCGACCGCGGCGACCGGCAGGACGACGTCGGCGAGCTCGGTGACCTCGCTGGGCCGCAGCTCCAGCGAGACCACGAACCCGGCCTCGGCGAGCGCGGCACGCGCGCGTGCCGGGTCGGGCAGGTCGGCGACCTCCACGCCCGCGACCAGCAGCGCCTGGAGCTCACCGCGGGCCGCCGCCTCGACGATCTGGCCGGTGTCACGGCCGTAGCGGTGCGGGAGTTCCGCGACGCCCCAGAGGGCGGCGACCTCCTCACGCGCGCGCGGGTCGGTCGCCGGGCGGCCGCCCGGCAGCAGCGCCGGCAGCGCGCCCGCCTCGATGGCGCCCCGCTCCCCGGCCCGGCGCGGGATCCACGCCAGCCGCGCCCCGGTCGCGGCGGCGAACCGGACGGCGGCGGTCAGTCCGCCCCGTACGGCGGCCAGCCGCTCGCCGACGACGATCACCGCGCCGTCGGCCCGCAGCGCCTCGGCGGCCGCGGCTCCGTCGTCCTGGAGGCCGACACCGCTCGACAGCGCGTCCAGCCATTCGGTCTCGGTACCGGGCGCCGCCGGCAGCAGGGTGCCTCCGGCCTTCTCGAGTCCGCGCGTGGCGTGCGTGGCGAGGGCGAAGGTCTGCTGACCGTGCCCGCGCCAGGCCTTGCGCAGCCGCAGGAAGACGCCGGGCGCCTCCTCCTCCGACTCGAACCCGACCAGGAGGACGGCGGGCGCCTTCTCCAGGGCGGTGTACGTGACGCCGGTGCCTCCCCCAGACTCCGTCCGGGAGGTGCCCCCAAGATCCCGGCCGCGGCCGGCGACCCGCGCGGCGAGGAAGTCGGCCTCCTCGGCGCTGTGCACGCGCGCGCGGAAGTCGATGTCGTTGGTGGCGAGCGCCACGCGGGCGAACTTGCTGTACGCGTAGGCGTCCTCGACGGTCAGCCGGCCGCCGGTCAGCACACCGGTGCGGCCGCGCGAGGCCAGCAGCCCCTGGGCGGCGATCTGCAGCGCGTCCGGCCAGGACGCCGGTTCCAGCTCGCCCTCCGCGTTGCGCACCAGCGGGGTGTCGAGGCGGTCCCGCAGCTGCGCGTACCGGAACGCGAAGCGTCCCTTGTCGCAGATCCACTCCTCGTTGACCTCGGGGTCGTTGCCCGCGAGCCGCCGCATGACCTTGCCGCGCCGGTGGTCGGTGCGGGTGGCGCAGCCGCCGGAGCAGTGCTCGCACACCGACGGCGACGAGATCAGGTCGAAGGGGCGGGAGCGGAACCGGTAGGCCGCCGAGGTGAGCGCGCCGACCGGGCAGATCTGGATGGTGTTGCCGGAGAAGTACGACTCGAACGGGTCGCCCTCGCCGGTGCCGACCTGCTGGAGCGCGCCCCGCTCGACCAGTTCGATCATCGGGTCGCCCGCGATCTGGTTGGAGAACCGGGTGCAGCGGGCACACAGCACGCACCGCTCACGGTCGAGCAGCACCTGTGTGGAGATCGCCACGGGCTTCTCGTAGGTGCGCTTCTTGCCCTCGAAGCGGGACTCGGCGTGGCCGTGCGACATCGCCTGGTTCTGCAGCGGGCACTCACCGCCCTTGTCGCAGACCGGGCAGTCCAGGGGGTGGTTGATGAGCAGGAGCTCCATCACACCCTTCTGGGCCTTCTCGGCGACCGGCGAGGTGAGGTGGGTCTTCACCACCATGCCGTCGGTGCAGGTGATGGTGCAGGAGGCCATGGGCTTGCGCTGGCCCTCGACCTCCACGATGCACTGGCGGCAGGCGCCGACCGGGTCGAGGAGCGGATGGTCGCAGAACCGGGGGATCTCGATGCCGAGTTCCTCGGCGGCCCGGATGACCAGGGTGCCCTTGGGCACGGTGATCTCGGCGCCGTCGATCGTCAGCGTGACGAGGTCCTCGGGCGGGACCGCCGCTTCTCCCCCGCCGGAGGGAGCGTTGGTGGTCACAGTCATGCGTGCACCTCCGTACGGTCGGCCCAGGCCGTCGACTTGGCCGGGTCGAAGGGGCAGCCGCGGCCCGTGATGTGCTGCTCGTACTCCTCGCGGAAGTACTTGAGCGAGGAGAAGATCGGCGAGGCGGCACCGTCGCCGAGGGCGCAGAAGGACTTGCCGTTGATGTTGTCGGCGATGTCGTTGAGCTTGTCGAGGTCGGCCATCTGTCCCTTGCCGGCCTCGATGTCCCTCAACAGCTGGACGAGCCAGTACGTCCCCTCACGGCAGGGGGTGCACTTGCCGCAGGACTCGTGGGCGTAGAACTCGGTCCAGCGCGTGACGGCGCGGACGACGCAGGTCGTCTCGTCGAAGCACTGCAGTGCCTTCGTGCCGAGCATGGAACCCGCGGCGCCGACTCCCTCGTAGTCGAGGGGGACGTCGAGGTGCTCGTCGGTGAACATCGGCGTCGAGGAGCCGCCGGGCGTCCAGAACTTCAGCCGGTGGCCCGGCCGCATCCCGCCGCTCATCTCCAGCAGTTGGCGCAGGGTGATGCCGAGGGGCGCCTCGTACTGTCCGGGGCTCGCGACATGGCCGCTGAGGGAGTAGAGCGTGAAGCCGGGCGACTTCTCGCTGCCCATCGAGCGGAACCATTCCTTGCCCCGGTTCATGATGGCGGGAACCGACGCGATCGATTCCACGTTGTTCACCACAGTCGGGCACGCGTAGAGGCCCGCGACGGCAGGGAAGGGGGGACGGAGCCGCGGTTGACCCCGCCGGCCTTCCAGCGAGTCGAGCAGTGCGGTCTCCTCACCGCAGATGTACGCGCCCGCGCCCGCGTGCACGGTGAGTTCGAGGTCGAGTCCGCTGCCCAGGATGTTCTCGCCGAGGAAGCCGGCCGCGTAGGCCTCGCGCACGGCCTCGTGCAGCCGCCGCAGTACGGGGACGACCTCACCCCGCAGATAGATGAAGGCGTGGGACGACCGGATGGCGTAGCACGCGATGACGATGCCCTCGATGAGGCTGTGCGGGTTCGCGAAGAGGAGCGGAATGTCCTTGCACGTTCCGGGCTCCGACTCGTCGGCGTTGACAACAAGATAGTGAGGCTTGCCGTCTCCCTGGGGAATGAACTGCCACTTCATTCCCGTCGGGAAGCCGGCGCCGCCGCGCCCGCGGAGACCGGATTCCTTGACGTACGCGATGACGTCGTCCGGTGACATCGCGAGCGCCTTGCGGAGGCCCTCGTATCCCTCGTGCCTCCGGTAGACGTCCAGCGTCCAGGACTTGTCCTCGTCCCAGAAGGCCGACAGCACGGGTGCGAGCAGCTTCTCCGGGCTCATGTCCTTGAGTTCGGGTGCCAAGGTCATCACTCCTCCTCCTCGGCAGCGGGTCCCGACGATCCGGAGGGGCGGGGCGAATCCCCTCCGTCAAGGGTGGTGGGCGACGGATGGGCCGGGTCGGAGGCCGACGTCTCTTGCGGCGCGTCGTGCGAGCTGAGGTGCTCGGTGGGCGACGGCTCGTGCGGCGGGGTGTCCCGGGGCGCCTCACCGCGCGGGTGCACCACGCGCGCGGGTGCGGCCTCCCCCTTGGCCAGCTTCAGACCGATCAGGGAGGCGGGGCCGGCGCTTCCGGTGGCCTCGACGGCTCCCTCGCGCTCGTCGGGGAATCCGGCCAGGATGCGGGCGGTCTCCTTGAAGGTGCACAGGGGCGCCCCGCGCGTGGGCGCGACCGGGCGGCCGGCGCGCAGGTCGTCGACCATGCGTGTGGCGCTCTCGGGGGTCTGGTTGTCGAAGAACTCCCAGTTCACCATCACCACGGGCGCGAAGTCGCAGGCCGCGTTGCACTCGATGTGCTCGAGGGTGACCTTGCCGTCGTCGGTGGTCTCGCCGTTGCCGACGCCCAGGTGCTCCTGGAGCTCCTCGAAGATCGCGTCGCCGCCCATGACGGCGCACAGGGTGTTGGTGCACACCCCGACCTGGTAGTCACCGCTCGGCCGGCGCCGGTACATGGTGTAGAAGGTGGCGACCGCGGTCACCTCGGCGGTGGTCAGGTCCAGCATGTCCGCGCAGAACTGCATACCGGTGCGCGTGACGTGGCCCTCCTCCGACTGCACGAGGTGCAGCAGCGGCAGGAGGGCGGACCGGGAGTCCGGGTAGCGGGCGATGACCTCGCGCGCGTCGGACTCCAGCCGGGCCCGGACGTCGTCCGGGTAGGCGGGCGCGGGCAGTTCGGGCATGCCCAGGCTGACGCCCCGCTCCGAAGAAGAGGTGGTCACCGGTCGACGCCTCCCATCACGGGGTCGATGGACGCGACGGCGACGATGACGTCGGCGACCTGGCCGCCCTCGCACATCGCCGCCATGGCCTGCAGGTTGGTGAAGGACGGGTCGCGGAAGTGGACCCGGTACGGGCGGGTGCCGCCGTCGGAGACGACATGCACCCCGAGCTCGCCCTTGGGCGACTCGACCGCTGTGTACGCCTGTCCCGGCGGGACCCGGAAGCCCTCGGTGACCAGCTTGAAGTGGTGGATCAGGGCCTCCATGGAGGTGCCCATGATCTGCTTGATGTGGTCGAGGGAGTTACCCAGTCCGTCGGGGCCGAGGGCCAGCTGGGCGGGCCAGGCGATCTTCTTGTCCTCGACCATGACCGGGCCGGGCTGGAGCCGGTCCAGGCACTGCTCGACGATGCGCAGCGACTGGCGCATCTCCTCCAGCCGGATCAGGAAGCGGCCGTAGGAGTCGCAGGTCTCGGCGGTCGGGATGTCGAAGTCGTAGGTCTCGTAGCCGCAGTACGGCTGCGCCTTGCGCAGGTCGTGCGGCAGACCGGTGGAGCGCAGGATCGGGCCGGTGGCGCCGAGGGCCATGCAGCCGGCCAGGTCGAGGTAGCCGACGTCCTGCATACGGGCCTTGAAGACGGGGTTCCCGGTGGCGAGCTTGTCGTACTCCGGGAGGTTCTTGCGCATCTTCTTCACGAACTCGCGGATCTGGTCCACCGCGCCGGGCGGCAGGTCCAGGGCGAGTCCGCCGGGGCGGATGTACGCGTGGTTCATCCTCAGGCCCGTGATGAGCTCGTAGATGTCGAGAACCAGTTCACGATCACGGAATCCGTAGATCATGATCGTGGTGGCCCCGAGTTCCATGCCGCCGGTGGCGATGCACACCAGGTGGGAGGAGATCCGGTTCAGCTCCATCAGGAGCACCCTGATGATCGAGGCCCGGTCGGGCACCTGGTCCTCGATGCCGAGGAGCTTCTCCACCGCGAGGCAGTACGCCGTCTCGTTGAAGAACGGCGTCAGGTAGTCCATGCGCGTCACGAACGTGGTGCCCTGGGTCCACGTCCGGTACTCGAGGTTCTTCTCGATGCCGGTGTGGAGGTAGCCGATGCCGCAGCGGGCCTCGGTGACCGTCTCGCCGTCGATCTCCAGGATCAGCCGGAGCACTCCGTGGGTGGACGGGTGCTGCGGACCCATGTTGACGACGATGCGTTCGTCGTCGGTCCGGGCCGCGGTCTCGACGACCTCGTCCCAGTCGCCGCCGGTGACGGTGTAGACGGTTCCTTCGGTGGTCTCCCTGGGGGAGGCGTGCGTGCTCACGAGTACGACCTCCGCTGGTCCGGAGCCGGGATCTGGGCGCCCTTGTACTCGACGGGGATGCCGCCGAGGGGGTAGTCCTTGCGCTGCGGGAAGCCCTGCCAGTCGTCAGGCATCATGATCCGCGTCAGGGCCGGGTGACCGTCGAAGACGATGCCGAAGAAGTCGTACGTCTCGCGCTCGTGCCAGTCGTTCGTCGGGTACACCTCGAACAGCGACGGGATGTGCGGGTCGCTGTCGGGGGCGCTGACCTCGAGCCGGATCACCCGGTTGTGGGTGATCGAGCGCAGGTGGTAGACGGCGTGCAGCTCGCGGCCCTTGTCGTTCGGGTAGTGCACACCGCTGACGCCGGTGCACAGCTCGAAGCGCAGGGCGGGGTCGTCGCGCAGGGTCCGCGCCACGCGGACCAGGTGCTCGCGCTCGATGTGGAAGGTGAGTTCGCCGCGGTCGACGACCGTCTTCTCGATGGCGTTGGCGGGGAGCAGGTCCTGCTCCTCCAGTGCGCCCTCCAGTTCGTCGGCGACCTCGTCGAACCAGCCTCCGTAGGGGCGGGTGGCGGGTCCGGGCAGCCGGACCGAGCGGACGAGTCCGCCGTAGCCGGAGGTGTCGCCGCCGTTGTTGGCGCCGAACATCCCGCGCTGGACGCGGACCTCCTCGCCGCCCTCGCCCCGCCGGCCGGGGAGGTTCTGGGCGGAGAGGTCCTTCTCGGGGTTGGCCCCTCCGGAACCGGGCGCGCCCTTGCCGTTCACGTCGCTCATCGCAGCAGCCCCTTCATCTCGATCGTGGGCAGGGCCTTGAGCGCCGCCTCCTCCGCCTCGCGGGCCGCCTCCTCGGCGTTCACGCCGAGCTTGGAGCTCTGGATCTTCTGGTGGAGCTTGAGAATGGCGTCCAGCAGCATCTCGGGGCGGGGCGGGCAGCCGGGGAGATAGATGTCGACCGGGACGACGTGGTCGACGCCCTGGACGATCGCGTAGTTGTTGAACATGCCGCCCGAGGAGGCGCAGACCCCCATGGAGATCACCCACTTGGGGTTCGGCATCTGGTCGTAGACCTGCCGGAGCACCGGCGCCATCTTCTGGCTGACCCGCCCGGCGACGATCATGAGGTCGGCCTGGCGCGGTGAGCCGCGGAAGACCTCCATGCCGAAGCGCGCCAGGTCGTAGCGGCCGGCGCCGGTGGTCATCATCTCGATGGCACAGCAGGCGAGGCCGAACGTGGCGGGGAAGACGGACGATTTACGCACCCAGCCCGCGGCCTGCTCGACGGTGGTCAGCAGGAATCCGCTCGGCAGCTTTTCTTCGAGTCCCATGACTAGTGGCCCCTCAGTCCCATTCCAGGCCGCCGCGCCGCCATACGTACGCGTACGCGACGAAGACGGTGAGCACGAAGAGCAGCATCTCCACGAGCCCGAAAAGCCCCAGGGCGTCGAAGGTGACGGCCCAGGGGTAGAGGAAGACGATCTCGATATCGAAAATGATGAAGAGCATCGCCGTCAGGTAGTACTTGATGGGGAAGCGCCCGCCGCCGGCCGGCGTGGGCGTCGGTTCGATACCGCACTCGTAGGCCTCGAGCTTGGCGCGGTTGTACCGCTTCGGACCGATCAGCGTGGCCATCACCACGGAGAAGATCGCAAAGCCTGCCCCGAGGGCTCCCAGTACGAGGATGGGCGCATACGCGTTCACCGCTCCTCGCTCCTCTCAGTCGGCACTGACTGCAATGGGGTCCCCCCGGGGGCGAGCGAGCCCCTGGGGGAGGTTGTGCAGCAGGCCCGGCCCACCTCAACTGCCCCACGAACCACGCCCGCCCCGGCGAAGATCGAGAACATGTGAAGCAGGTCACAAGCCCAACCGCTCCGCATCCTATGCCCGTGGGTCTGTGATCTGCGACACGGGGTCTCGCACAAGCTTTGTGATCTCCACCACCTGACGAACGATCATGAAGTCGGATGAGCGGTGATCTTCGCACGCCAAGCGTCCGCGTGATCACCAAAGGTGACATTTTGACTGGTCAGCGCAGCTCAGAGGGGTCGTCTCCATATCAAGAGGCTTCTCTTGCATGCAAATTGGCGCTGGACTTGATCTGTTGATAGAGGCCGCGTTCACACCTCGGAGGGGCGCCGCGGCAAGGTGTGGACGTGTGCACGCGTTCACGAAGTCGGAGCGTCACGAATCCGTCACATACGGCCATCACGACCTCCCGCGGTCGACTCCGGCCCTCCGCCGGGTCGCGGGCACCCCGACGGACGCGATGATCGGGACAGTCGTTCCGTGACCTCCGTCACATTCATGAGAGCCGCATGAGAGGAGGGATTGGCCAACCAGTCCAACCAGTGGTAGTCGGAGCGCAATTCGGACGTAACGATGAAAGTGCGTGATCAAGGGCCGATCACGGGCGTCCGCAATGTCCGTTACGGCGTCAATAAAGAACGTCGCGCCCGCGATTTGGGCCCTCGATTGAACAACTGTGGCGCAGCACACGTTTCTTGAAGATATGAAGCAGCCCCTGGTACCGGTTGTTCCCATGTCCCACACCGCTCCCATACGCAGCCACCGGAAACCCCGCCGCACCGCCCAGACCACCATGGCGATGCGGGCCGGAGTTGCCGGTGGCGTCCTCAGCACCCTGGCAGTGGCCGCCGCGTCGGGTTCGGCGAACGCTGCCGAGCCGGTGACGCAGACCCTTGAACTGCCCACCCTGACGGCCGACCTGTCCGCCCAGGTCGCCGAGTCCGCGGACGCCACCCAGCAGGCCGCCGCGAACTACCAGCTGCGGGCCGAGCGTGACGCGGCCGCCGCCAAGGCCGCCAAGCAGGCCAAGGCGGACCTCGCCGAGGCCAAGGAGAAGGCCGAGGCGAAGAAGAAGGCCGCGGAGGAGGCCCGCAAGGCCGCCGCCGAGCGCGCCGCGCGCGACGCCGAGCGCCCCACCCTGTCCACCACCTCCACGGCCACGACCGCCTCCGCGCCCGCCAGCGGCAGCGTCGCGACGGTCATCGCCTTCCTCAGGGCGCAGGTCGGCGACGCCTACGTCATGGGCGCCACGGGCCCCAACGCCTGGGACTGTTCGAGCCTGGTGCAGGCCGCGTTCAAGCAGGTCGGCGTCGACCTGCCGCGGGTCTCGCAGGACCAGTCGACGGTCGGCACGGACATCCCGCTGTCCCAGATCCAGGTCGGCGACATCCTCTACTGGGGCGGCAAGGGCTCCGCGTACCACACGGGTGTCTACATCGGGAACGGCCAGTACCTGGACGCCGCCAACCCGTCCAAGGGCGTCGTCATCCAGGACCTCTCCGGCTACCCGGCGTCGGGTGCCGTGCGCGTGCTCTGAGCCGCGCCCACACGGGCTGAAGGGCCGCTGCCGCTCGGGGGCAGCGGCCCTCCCTCGTTCTCCCGCCGCCCCCACAGCGCACAGCAGGGGCAAGATCACCCGATTGCCCGAATCGTCCCCCGCCCGGGGCGGGTTGACGGCCCTCGCGCGCACCCCCGGAGCGCCGTACAGGCCCGTAACGGCCCCTCACAGCGCCCGGCGCGGACACCGGCAGCCGGAGTTCGCACCTGGGACTCCGACCGCCCACAGCGCCGCACAGGGCACCGGCGTCAGGCTGTGCTACCCCGGCCCTGCCGTGCGCGCCGGCGCCACCCCGCGATCCCGCCCCGCGCCGAGCCCGGCGCCCGCACCGGTGAGCGCCAGACTGCTCTCGGCCGCGTCGCCCGCGCGTCAGCGGACGTGTCGTCGGCCCCGCCGACCCCGTTCGTCCCGGAGGAACCGGACATCCCGGAGTCGTCCCCGCCGGACCCGACGGCGTCGAGCCACCCGACGTACCGCCGTCGGACTCGCCCGTGCCGCCGTCCGCCACCCCGCCGGAGCCCATCTCCGCCCTGACAGTGTCTCGGGCCTCGCCGGCCCCCGGGGCCGCAGCGGACAACACCGGTCACACTGCCCCACCGGACGACGTCACGCCTTCGGCGCCACCTTGCTCAGGCCGTTGATGATGCGGTCCATCGCGTCGCCGCCCGTCGGGTCCGTCAGGTTGGCGAGCAGCTTCAGCGTGAACCTCATCAGCATCGGGTGCGTCAGTCCCCGCTGGGCGGCGATCTGCATGACCTTCGGGTTGCCGATGAGCTTCACGAAGGCGCGGCCGAGCGTGTAGTAGCCGCCGTAGGTGTCCTTCAGGACCCGCGGGTAGCGACGGAGCGCGATCTCCCGCTGGGCCGGCGTCGCCCGCGCGTGCGCCTGGACGATGACGTCCGCGGCGAGCTGCCCTGACTCCATGGCGTAGGCGATGCCCTCGCCGTTGAACGGGTTGACCAGACCGCCCGCGTCGCCGACGAGCAGCAGCCCGCGCGTGTAGTGCGGCTGGCGGTTGAAGGCCATGGGGAGCGCGGCGCCGCGGATCGGGCCGGTCATGTTGTCCGGGGTGTAGCCCCAGTCCTCCGGCATCGAGGCGCACCAGGCCTTGAGGACCTCGCGCCAGTCCAGCTCCTTGAAGGAGTCGGAGGTGTTCAGCACGCCCAGTCCGACGTTGCTGGTGCCGTCGCCCATGCCGAAGATCCAGCCGTAGCCGGGCAGCAGGCGGTCCTGTGGGCCGCGGCGGTCCCACAGTTCCAGCCAGGACTCCAGGTAGTCGTCGTCGTGGCGCGGCGAGGTGAAGTACGTGCGCACGGCGACGCCCATCGGCCGGTCCTCGCGCCGGTGCAGCCCCATCGCCAGGGACAGCCGGGTGGAGTTGCCGTCGGCGGCCACGACCAGCGGGGCGTGGAAGGTCACCTCCCGCTTCTCCTCGCCGAGCTTGGCCTTGACGCCCGTGATGCGCCCGGTGCGGTCGTCGATGACCGGCGCGGCGACGTTGCAGCGCTCGTAGAGCCGGGCGCCCGCCTTCTGGGCCTGCCGGGCGAGCTGCTCGTCGAAGTCGTCGCGCTTGCGCACCAGTCCGTAGTCGGGGAAGGAGGCGAGATCCGGCCAGTCCAGCTGGAGGCGGACCCCGCCGCCGATGATGCGCAGGCCCTTGTTGCGCAGCCAGCCGGCCTCCTCGGAGATGTCGATGCCCATCGACACCAGCTGCTTCACGGCACGCGGGGTGAGGCCGTCGCCGCACACCTTCTCGCGCGGGAACTCGGTCTTCTCCAGCAGGAGCACGTCGAGTCCGGACCGGGCCAGGTGGTAGGCGGTGGTGGAGCCGGCTGGCCCCGCGCCGACGACGATCACATCGGCGGTGTGGTCGGAGAGGGGCTCGGTCACGGCGGGATCTCCCCAAGTTCGAAATCTGCGTGCCGACCGGCACTGGACATGGGCAGTCTATTCAGCAGAATTGATCACCCGGCTGAAGGGCTGCCCCGTGAACCGAGCTCTCCCCGCTGTACGGCTGCGTGTTCCCACCCATGAGGACGCCTTCGCCTGGCATCGGATCTTCGACGACCCGGACGTCATGGAGTTCCACGGCGGCAAGGCGGCCGACCTGTCGTTCTACGAGGAGCTCACCGCCCGCCAGCGCCGGCACGACGCCGAGCTCGGCTTCTGCCTGTGGACCATGCTCGACGAGTCCGGGCAGGTCATCGGCTTCACCGGCGCCCAGCCATGGCCACGCGACTGGGGCCCGGTGGGCGAGATCGAGATCGGCTGGCGGCTGGCGCGGGAGCACTGGGGCAAGGGGCACGCCACCGCAGCGGCCCGGGAGACCCTGGAACGGGTGCGCGCGGCCGGCGTCGGCGACGTGGTCGCGATGGTGGACGCCCGCAACGCCCGCTCCATAGCGGTCACCCGGCGACTGGGCATGCGGCCGGCCGAGACCTTCATGACACCGGTCTCGCGGCGCGAGGCCCACTGCTACCGCCTCGACCTCCGTCACGCAGAGTAACCAATTGTCACGGAACGCCACTTGGTGCTTCCGGCGGGCGTCGCGCCGGTCTACCCTGCCGGTACCGCAGGGGGGTGACGTCCGTGCGTATGACACCCAAGGGATTCGGGACACCCGAAGTGCGTGTGCCGCGTCTGGTCGGTCTGATGGCCGTGGACGCCCGCGAGTCGGCCCGGGCACAGGGCCTCTCCGTGAACGCCCCGGACCGCCCGGACTTCCATCTCACCGTCGTGGACTACGTCGTACGCCAGTATCCGCAGCCCGGCACCGAGGTCCCCCGGGACTCCGTGGTCCACGTGTGGTTGGACTTCGGTGAGGGCGACGGCGGAGGCGGGGGCGTGCGCGAACCCCGGGGGCCCCTGCCGCCCACGGGCGGCCTCCAGCGGGAACTGGAGGAGCCGCGCGGCGGCGGCCCCGGTGCCCGGGTGCTCAGCTGCCCCTGACACACGCCGCACGCCGCCGTCAGCTGCCCCTGATGCCCTGACGCACGCCGCCGTGCTCAGCCCTCCTTGAAGCCCCGGTGCAGCGCCACCACGCCGCCCGTCAGGTTGCGCCACGCCACCCGCGACCACCCGGCGCCCTTCAGCCGGTCGGCCAGCTCGGGCTGGCCGGGCCAGGCGCGGATCGACTCGGCGAGATAGACGTACGCGTCCGGGTTCGACGACACCGACCGGGCGACCGGCGGCAGGGCACGCATCAGGTACTCGGTGTAGACGGTGCGGAACGGCGCCCACGTCGGGTGCGAGAACTCGCAGATGACGATCCGCCCGCCGGGCCTGGTCACCCGGTGCATCTCGCGCAGCGCCGCGTCGGTGTCCTGCACGTTGCGCAGGCCGAAGGAGATGGTGACGGCGTCGAAGACGTCGTCCTTGAAGGGCAGCCGGGTGGCGTCGCCCGCGGTGTACGGCAGCCAGGCGCGGTTGCGCTTGCCGACCTGGAGCATGCCGAGGGAGAAGTCGCAGGGCACCACGTAGGCGCCGGTGCGGGCGAAGGGCATCGACGACGTGCCGGTGCCGGCCGCCAGGTCCAGGACCTTCTGTGCGGGCCGCGCGTCGACGGCCCTGGCGACCTCCTTGCGCCATCTCCGGTCCTGGCCGAGGGACAGCACGTCGTTGGTCAGGTCGTACCGTTCCGCGACGTCGTCGAACATCGAGGCGACTTCGTGCGGCTGCTTGTCCAGGCTGGCTCGGGTCACCCGGCCATTGTGGCAGGCGGCCCCCGCCGGCTACGCGCGCCGGTACACCATACGGCCGCCCACGACGGTGACCACGCACGTGGACGCGCCCTCCTGTACGAGCGCGTCCCGGTCGGGCACGTCGAACACGGCGAACCGTGCGGGCCTCCCGGCGCCGAGGGCCGGCAGCAGCACGAGCGGCACCGGGGAGAGCGCCGGGGACCCGGGCAGGGCGGCCGGACGGCCCGCCAGGGCGAGCCCGGCCCTGCGCACCGCGTCCAGGGCCGCGCGGCCGCGCAGTTCACCGGCGACCGCGACCGTGCCGTGCGCGAGCATGCGCTGCACTCCCCGGCGTGCGCTGGCGCCCCGCGCGGACGGGGTGGCGTCGAGCAGGGCCCGCGCACGCGCCCCGAACACCGGCTCGCTGCCGAGCCGGTCCGCCTCGCGCGGATCGGGGTGGTACGCCTGCTCCAGCAGTTCCGGACCGTACGGGTTGAGCAGTCCGGGCGTCAGGATGCCGGGCCACCGCCGCACCCGGGCGCCCGGGTGGGCGGCGGCCAGCTCGTCGTACGGGCCGACGGCGGCGATGTGCGCGCCGTCGACCAGAACGGCCGTCTCGGGCGAGGCGTCGGCGATGTGAAGGGTCAGCACGCCGGCGTCAGTTGGAGGCGAGGAGCTTCAGCTCCGGATGGGCCGTACCGCCCTCGATGGCGGTGGAGGAGATGTGGGAGACCACTCGGTCGTCGACGGGGTCGTTCGCCGGGTCGTCGTGCACGACCAGGTGCTCGTACGTCGTCGAGCGCTGCGCCGGGACACGGCCCGCCTTGCGGATCAGGTCGATGATCTCCAGCCGGTTGGAGCGGTGCTTGGCGCCGGCGGAGGAGACGACGTTCTCCTCCAGCATGATCGAGCCGAGGTCGTCCGCGCCGTAGTGCAGGGACAGCTGGCCGATCTCCTTGCCGGTGGTCAGCCACGAGCCCTGGATATGCGCGACGTTGTCCATGAACAGCCGGGCGATCGCGATCATCCGCAGATACTCGAAGAGGGTCGCCTGGGTGCGGCCCTTCAGATGGTTGTTCTCCGGCTGGTAGGTGTACGGGATGAACGCCCGGAAACCGCCCGTGCGGTCCTGCACGTCCCGGATCATCCGCAGGTGCTCGATCCGCTCGGCGTTGGTCTCACCCGTACCCATCAGCATGGTCGACGTCGACTCCACGCCCAGACCGTGCGCGATCTCCATGATCTCCAGCCAGCGCTCGCCCGACTCCTTCAGCGGCGCGATGGCCTTGCGGGGACGGGCGGGCAGCAGCTCCGCACCCGCCCCGGCGAAGGAGTCGAGCCCCGCCGCATGGATCCGGGTGATCGCCTCCTCGACACTCACCTTGCTGATCCGCGCCATGTGCTCGACCTCGCTGGCCCCCAGGGAGTGGATGACCAGCTGTGGGAACTCCTTCTTGATGGCGGCGAAGTGCTTCTCGTAGTACTCCACCCCGTAGTCGGGGTGGTGACCGCCCTGGAACATGATCTGCGTGCCGCCCAGCTCCACCGTCTCGGCGCAGCGCCGCAGGATGTCGTCCAGGTCGCGGGTCCAGCCCTTGGCGGTGTCCTTCGGCGCGGCGTAGAAGGCGCAGAACTTGCACGCCGTGACGCACACGTTCGTGTAGTTGATGTTCCGCTCGATGATGTACGTGGCGATGTGCTCGGTGCCGGCGTACCGCCTCCGGCGCACGGCGTCGGCGGCCGCGCCCAGCGCGTGCAGCGGCGCGTCGCGGTAGAGGTCGAGGGCGTCTTCGGGGGTGATCCGCCCACCGGCGGCGGCACGGTCGAGGATGGGCTGAAGGTCGGCCTTCTCGGTCACCGGCGTCCCTTTCGTAAGGGGTGTGGACAGACGGAATCAGCGTACGTCAGCCGCTTTCGCCGGTTGACGTCAGGCTGCGTACGCGCCGATCAGCAGCCCCGCGAGGGCGCCGCCGATCAGGAACGGGCCGAACGGGATCGCTGTCTTGCGTCCGGCCCGCCGCCCGACGACCAGCGCACCCCCGTACAGCGCGCCGAGGACGAACCCGGCCAGGGTGCCGAGCATCACGGTCGGCCAGCCGTACCAGCCGAGGACGGCGCCCGCGCCGAGCGCGAGCTTGACGTCGCCGAAGCCCATGCCGCCCGGGTTGACGAGGAAGAGCGCGAAGTAGCCGGCGCCGAGCGCGAGCGCGCCCAGCAGGGCCGTCGTCCACTCCCCCGCGTGCTCCGGGAGCAGAGCGGTCAGCCCCAGCAGGACCAGGGCGGCCGCCGCGAACGGCAGGGTGAGCGGGTCGGGCAGCCGCTGCACCCGGAAGTCGACGACCGCCAGCAGGACGCCGATCGGTGCGAGCAGCAGCCACACCGCCAGTTCGGGCCGGGTACCGGTGGCGGCGGCGAGGGCGGCGCAGACGAGGGCGGTGACGACGGCGGGAGCGGCGCCCGGCCCGTACGACGGTTCCGCGCACGGTCCGCACCGGGCGGGACCGAGCCAGCCGCTGACCGGGTGCCCGGCCGGGCACGCCGTCCGCCAGGCCTCCCCCGACGGGGCGGAGAACCGGTAGGCCGCGCGGGGCAGCACCGCGCCGGCCGCCGCGCCCCACAGCGCGGCGACCACGATCAGCCAGACGTCCAGGTGCTCGCTCATCCCGCCGCCGCGACCGCTTCGCGCCAGGCCGGCAGCAGTTCGTCGAGCAGCGCCTCGGTGCGCGCCGGCAGCCCGCGGGCTCCGCTGCGTCCGACCAGATCGGCGGCGAGGGCGGTGAGCCGCCCGGGGTCGTCGAGGGCGTGGGTGGCGCGCAGCAGCTCGTTCCACAGCCGCTCGTCGGACGGGGCGGTGCGCAGCGCGGCGTCGATCGCCTCGATGGCCTTCTCCGCGCGGTTCTTCTCCATGTGGAACGCGGAGAGCGCGAGTCCGGTGTCCGCGACGAGCAGCGGGAGCTGGGCGTCGACGATCTCATGGGTGAGCCATCGGTAACGGCCCTCGGGCCGGTCGGCGAGCAGTGGCCCGCGCACCAGCACCAGCGCGTCGGTGAGCAGCCGGCCGCGCACGGCCCTGCTGTCCACGCCCTTGCCCTGGGTGGCCTCGTGGTAGAGGGAGCGCAGCACGTCCAGGTCGGAGACGACGGACGGGGCGAGGGTGAGCCGCCCGGTGGCGTCGGTGCCGAGGCGGGGGGTGCCGTCGGGGTCGGTGCCGAGCCAGGCGCGCAGCCGCTCGAGGAGCGCCTCGCGCACGTCGTCGGTGACACCGCGCGGCCACAGCGCGGAGGACAGCACACGCGGGTGCACGCCCTCGCGGTGCAGGAGCAGCAGGGCGAGCGCCTCGTGGAGCAGAGCGCTGCGCTCGTCGTCCGGGGTGTCGAGCCCGATGATCTCGTACGACCCGACCAGGCGCGCGTACACGGCCGGCCGGCCCTGCTCGCTGATGTCGACGAGGAACGGCGGTGTGGGGCCCGGTCCGTCGGGGCCGCGCTCGGGGTCGGCCCCGACGAACAGTTCGACGACCGCGCGCTGCTGGGAGTCGGGGAGGAGCTGGGCGTCGAGTTCGAGGCCGAGCAGGGGGGCGAGCAGCCTGCCCTCGCCGGTGATCTCCATCTCCCAGGCGGCGCCCGGCAGTTCGCCGCTGTCGGTGCCGACGAGGTAGCCGATGCCGAGGCGGCTCGCGTCGGCGGCGAGTTCGGCGAGCGTGACGGCGTCCTCGGCGGACGGCTCGGTGGCGAGCAGGACGAGGTGCGGGGCCCAACGGGTGTGCCGGGCGGGCCCGGTGCGTCCGGTGAGGACGGAGTCGTGCCCGGCGGCGCCCAGAGCCCCCCTCCGCTGCCGCGTCTCGGCCTCCATGGTCTCGATCAGCGCCTCGATGCCGTCGAGGTGGCGCAGCCGGCCGGGCGCGAGCGGGGTGAGGTCCTCGCCGAAGCCGACGAGAGTGATGGTCATCCGGTCCGACCATCCGTTGGTCGCCAGCTCGGCGGCGACGGAGGCGAACACGGCGGCCCGGTCGGCTTCGCTGCCGCGCAGGGAGACCAGGCCGGGGACGGACTCCAGGTTGAGCAGCAGCCGGGAGTCGTCCAGGGTGCCGAGGCTGACGAGGCCCGGATACGGGGCGGCGGTGTCGACGTCGCCGTACCGCTCGGCGTCGTCCTTGGCGAGCACCCACAGCGTCTCGTCCTCACCGGTCACCCAGGGCGCCGGCGGCTTCCCGGACGGCTGGGCGAGCTGGAGGTGCAGGTCGCCGCCGGTGAGCCAGGCCGCGTGGACGGTGGGCAGCGGGCGGGACTCGGCGGCGAGGGAGGCGGCGAGCCCGCGCAGCGACCGGTCCAGCAGTCGTACGCCGTCGGGGTCGGCGCCGACGAGCAGCGCGTCCTGCACGTCCAGGGCGTCCCCGTCCGGCGTGGGCGGCTCCATTCCGCGCCGCCCGCCGATACCGGCGAGCGCCGACTGCCACAGCGCCTGGCGGCGACGGTGTCCGAGGGCGGCAAGGAGGCCGGCGGCGAGCAGGGGGGCGGTGAGGAGCGCTTCGGGGAGACCGAGGCCGGAGGAGTCCCGGGCGGGGGCGGCGTGTTGCTGCCGGTCGGGCCGCTGCTCGTGTGCGGGCTGCTGCTCGGGGGCGGGCCGCTGCTCGGGCACGGAGACCCGGGCGGCGTCCGCGCCTGTGCCCCGGGCGTGCTCCCCGGTGCGGGCGTAGTCGTGGAGCTGCTGCCGCACCTCGGAAGAGACCTCGGGTGCCTCGCCCGGCATCTCCACGAGTTCGCCGCCCCGCGCGTCGCCGGGCATCTCCATGATCCAGCCGGGCCGGATCAGGCTGGCCTCGGACAGCCGGGAACCGTCGGGCTGCACGCGGTCCTTGTTGAGCTGGAAGATCTCCTTGTACCGGCGCCCGTCGCCGAGGTGCCGCTCGGCGATCTCCCAGAGGGAGTCGTGGTGGCGGCCCTCCGGCGGCTGGATCCGGTAGAACTTGGTGTCGCCGTGCACCGTGGCCGGGCTGCCCGCCGTCTCGGCGTGCGAGGCCTGCTCGGCGAGGGCGGCCGCGGCGCCGGCTGCCGGTTCCTGCTGCTGGGCGAAGAAGCCGGGGGTCTGCTGTGCGGCGGCGACGGCGGGCCGCGGGCTGCCGTCGAAGCCCTGCCCGAGCCCGCTCAGCCCCGGGGTGAAACTCGCCGCGGTGGCGCCGACGAGCAGCAGCGCGGCGACGAGTTGACGGGCCAGCAGCTGGCTCGGCCCGGCCCCGGGCACCCGCCCCGGCACACCGACCCCCGACAGCGCGGCCTTCAACTCGACGAGCACGCACGCGGTGAACTGCGCCCAGGCGAGCCAGACGACGAAGGTGAGGATGCCGAGGAAGGCCGAGACGGAGATGTCCTGCTTCAGCCACTCCATCGGCTCGAACGTGTCCGGGAGGGGCAGGCCCGCGGTCATGGCCAGCGCGAGCGGCACGCCGACGACCAGCGCGAGCAGCGCCACCAAGGCGAGAAACGCCTTGACGACATCCCCGAACGACCGCTGCCGCACCCGCACCGGCTGCGGGGTCCGGTTCCTCGGAGCCGTCGAGCTGGACGGGCTGGGGCTGCGGCGTCGCGGCATGGCGGGTGTCCTGGGTCGAGTGGGCGGAGGAGGGGTCTGCTGAGACTACAGAGATCCTATGAACTCCAAGGGGCGGGCGCAGTCGAAGGACTGCGCCCGCCCCTGCCCCCCTTCCACTGGCACGTGGTCAGGCCGCGCGCAGCGCTGGCCAGGTCTGCGGGCCGACGATGCCGTCAACAAGGATGGGATGGCTGCCGCTGGCACTCCAGTTGGCCTGGAGCGTGCGGACCGCCGCCTGAGTGCGCGGGCCGTAGTCCCCGTCGACGGCGAGCTTCGGGCCGCCGTAATAGGCGTGGTTGTTGATCAGGCACTGGTCTCACGGACCATGTTGCCCGCGTCGCCCCGCTGGACCACCGTGTTCCAGGCCCAGCTGTACCCGGCGGTGAAGCCGGCGTGGCCGCCGCCGGTCCTCCAGCGGATGTCTCAGGACGCGGCGACGGCGGCTCCGGAGTCCTGGGCCGCCAAGGCGGGAGCCTGGGCGCCGGTCGTCAGGACGGCGGCCACGGCGGTGGCGGCGACGGCGATGGTGCGGATACGCATGTCTGTCCCCCTGTTGTGGGTTCTCAGAAGCCCCGGCCCTTGGTCCAGTTCGTCCACTTCCCGTTGGCGTTGCGCTTGCGGTGCCACCAGGAGTTGTCGGTGCCCTTGCAGGCGACCTTGATGGTCCACCCGCTACTGCGGGCAGCGAGCCCGTAGTTGGGCTTGCACGTCCCGCCGTAATCCTTCCAGCCGCTCGTGTCCGAGGCCGGCGACCACCGGGTCCAGACGGACTTGTCGCTGCCGATGACGAAGACCTGCGGATAGCCGTCGGGCTTGTTCCAGCCGACGACGTGCACGACCTTCGGGTAGCCGTAGAAGCTGCCGCCCCAGTTGGTGAAGTGGCACCAGCCGGTTGCTGGTCCGGTACACGCTCCCGGGGTTGCGGGCGGCCGCGGCCCCGACGTCACCGCCGCTGCCGCTCGCTGCCGGACCGGTGGCCGCCGACGCGCCTCCGGCGGGCATCAGGGCCAGGGTGCAGCCGAGGACCGCTGTGGTCGTCGCCATGACGGCGCTTGTGCGCATGCTCATGTGTGTTTCCCCCTTCCGGGCGCGGAGCCGGTGGCTCTCCGGCGCGCCTCATGACCCCAGACCGTAGGGCCCGCCCCGGGGCGCCGGCGTCCCACACCGGTTTGAACCCGCCCGTGAACCTCCGCGGTAGCGCCCCGGTTCCCTGCAATTCCCGTGGTACCGCCGGGGACAGCAGAGGGCCCCCGATCCCGGCGGGATCAGGGGCCCAAGAGGCGTGCGCGCGTAGGGCGCTTTAGTACAGGGTGCCGTTCAGGTTGCCGCCGAGCGAGACGCCCTGCGCGGAGACGGAGCCGCCGGCACCCGCGGTGATGCAGACGTCGCCGGCCTCGATGCACATACCGACGGCGCCCCCCTCCGCACTGACACCGAGGCCGAGGTTGGCGCCGGCACCGGCCTGGCCGCCGGAGACGTGGTCCAGTTCGGCGTCGGAGATCTCGGCCGTTGCCACCTGGGGGACGAGGTTCATGGCGCGCGTTTCCCTTCGTACAAGCGGGTTCCGTGGGGGGAGGAAGAGCCCTGATCAAAGCACGCGCGGGAAAGGGCGGCCAGTCGGCCGGCGGCGGGGCGGCACGGGCCGGGGCCTGCGCGTTCACGACCCTGACAGCACGGTCACCGGCCCACCCGGATTCTTCACGCGCACCGGCCCCCAGCGGGCCCCGCCGGAGCCATCGGTGCCGCTGGTGCCCCGCTGCGGACGACCGCCGCATGAAGCATGTGCAGATTCGCTGGATGTTCCGGGACCCCCGTCGGCCCGCCCGGCTCAGGGCCTGTCCACGCGGATCAAGTCGGGGGAAAGGGGCGGCGCCCTGCAACCCAGGTGAGCGGGGTCTGGTGCCTCCAGCCGCAAGGCGGAGGAGGGAGTCGACGCGATGGGGGTCCCCCCGCTCGAGCGAAGTCGGGAGTGGGGGGACCCCCATCGCTCGAGCGAAGTCGGGAGTGGGGGGACCCCCATCGCTCGAGCGAAGTCGGGAGTGGGGGAGTCGGCGACCGACGACAACGCCGCAGATGGGCGTGCCAGACCCCGCGTCCCCGGCATGATCCGTCGGACAGGCCCTATCCCACCTCGTTCTCCGCCACCGCCTGACCGTGCACGACCACATCGCCGCCGTAGAACAGGCCCGTGAAGACCGGCGCGTACGTCAGCTGCACCTCGACCTCCACGGCTTCCGCGGTCGCCGCCACACAGTGCGTCGCCGCGATGTCGGGGCCGGACATGCCCATTTCGCGGGCGAAGGCCTTCACCCGGGCGTCGCAGTTCTCGTGGTTGATCGGCGCCGGGCCGCCCACGTCGTCGTATAGAGCCTCCCGGTCGATGTCCTGGGCGGCGTACCGGGCTGCCTGTTCCGCGATGTCGGCGGCGCGCTCCCGCTTGGAGACGGACATCCCCCCGTCGATGACGAAGGCCGCCAGGGAGAGGAAGACCAGCGCGAAGACGATGACCGCCCCGGCGCCCGAGCCCCGGTCGTCCAGCCGGGCGCGCGTACCCGCTCTCATGCCGACCTCCGGTACGGGTCCAGCGGGGAGCTGAAGCTCGCCGTCAGGGTCGTCGGGATGTCCAGGCCCAGCATGGCCAGGCCCCGCACCTCACAGCTCACCTCGACGCTGAAGAGGGTGTCCGGCTCGAACCCCCGGCTGGTCTGTACGACGGTCACCGGGCCCGAGCAGACGTCCTCGAGGTTCGCCTCCGCCGCGGCCTTCGCCTCGGCCATCGCGGTGCCGTGGTCCTTCTGGATCGAGCCCGCGCGGGCCGCGTCACGGGCCGCGCCGTCCAACGCGCCGCGTCCGTCGACCAGTTGCCCGAGCGCCACCAGGACCAGGATGAACAGGATCATCACCGGCGCGAGGACGACCACCTCGACGGTGGACAGTCCGCGGTCCCGGAGGTCCATCTAGTTCTCCCCCTCCTGCACGAACCGCTCCACCGGCCCCATCGACCGGGCGTGCACCGTCAGGTCCAGGCCGGGGAACACCGTCGGGATGCGTGCCGTGATCTCCACACCCACGGTGTTCTGCTCCGGCTGGAGCATCCGCACATCGGGAGCCAGCACCAGCCGCGGGCCCAGCTGCCGGATGTAGCTGTCCACCACGTCCCGCGCCTCGCCACGCCAGACGCCCGGCTGGTCGTGCGCCGTCGCACGGGCCTTGCGCGCGCCCGCCTGCGCCGCCGCCTGGGCGACATGATCGGCGAAGAAGTACAGCGCGAACTGCACCGTCGCGAAGATCATGAAGAAGAGCACGGGCGTGAGCACGACGAACTCGATCGCGGTCATGCCTGACTCGCCGCGGGCGGAGGCGGCCTCCACCCGGCGGCGTACCCAACGGCGTACGGGCACCGACCTGTCCGTGAACGTCGAAAAGGTGTCTGCGGTCAGCAGGTCTTGCCCGCGTCCGCGCCCTTGATGCAGTCGCCGACCTTGTTGGCGCCCTCGCTCAGCGCGGCGTTGATGATGGCGGCCACGACACCGACGATCGCCACGACGACCGCCGAGATGATGACCCACTCCACCGCCGAGGCACCGCGGTCCAGTTCCCCGGAGCGGGCCCGCTCCACGCGCGCCCGCAGGAAGGTGACCAGGAAGTCCACGGCGGGGACGCCGGTGTGGAAGGTACGTCCGTTCATGACGCGTTGTCCTCTCGCATTCGGTCCATGGAAGTTCTGACGTACGGCTCAGGGGTCACGGTTCTCACACCTGGAACACCCTCATCGCCGCCGGGAAGATCAGGAACACGAGGAACCCGGCGCACAGCAGCAGTTGTGCCACGAGCATCGACTGGGACTTCTCACCCGCGCTGCCCTCGATCTCGGCGAGTTCCCGGTGCCGCATGGTCTCGGCGCGGGAGGCGAGGGACTCCCGCACCTTGGCACCGTCGTCCGCTACGAGCGCCAGGGAGGCGGAGAGGTCCTTCAGCTCCTCCACCCCCAGCTCCTCGCCCAGCTGCCCCAGCGCCTGCCACTGGCTGATGCCGGTGATACGGGCGTCGGCGAGGGCGTTGCGGATGCGCCGTGTCGCCCAGCCGTCGGACACCTCGGCCGCCGCCATCAGCGCCTCCGGCAGACCCCGGCCGCCGGCCAGGCTCATCGACACCAGGTCCAGATAGGCGCCGATCACCCGGCGCAGATCGCGCCGCTTCCCGGCGGCGTCGCGGCGCACCTCCAGATCGGGCAGAAAGAAGAACAGCGCCGCGCACAGCAGCGCCAGCCACACCGGGACGACCGGGCTCTCGCTGAACCCGAGCTGCCAGACGATGGCGAAGAGGAACGGTCCGAAGAACAGGCCGGTCACGGCCAGCAGCACCTTCGTCGCCAGGAACTTCTCCCAGCCGCGCCCCAGGACGGCGAGGTCCGCGCGCAGCGACCGCTGCTCCCAACCCTGCTGCAGATAGAACTCGGCGACCCGCTCGCCCACTTCGGCCCGCAGGGAACCGAAGCGGCCGGTGTCCCGCGCCGCCGTGCGCGCCGACTCCTGCGCCGTGCCGCGCGCCCGCATCGCGTCGATGCGGGCGACCTGGGAGAGCGCACTGCGCCGGGTGGGCATCAGCGCGCGGATCAGGACGTAGATCCCCAGTCCGAGGACCGCGCCGACGACCACCGGCATCGTCAGTTCGCCGCTCACCGGCGCACCCCCTCGTCCTGCGGGAACGGCACCTGCTGCGGCTCCGGTGCGGCGCCGGGCGTGCGCGGCCGCACGAACCGCACCGCCGGCTCGTCGCGCACGAGGAAGCGTTCGGGCGTCTCGATGGTGGACAGCTTCCGCAGCCACCAGAACCCGAGGCCGAACAGACCGCAGACGCAGGCGAGTACGAGCTGCCCGACCGCGGTGCCGTACGGCTCGACGAAGTCCCGGTTGAAGACGGACAGTCCGAGGACGAACGCGATCGACACGGCGACGACGATCTGCACCGACCGCCGGGTCGAGGCGCGCTGCGCCATCACGCGTTGCCGCATGTCGACCTCCTCGCGTGCCGACTTGGCGAGCGCGCCGAGGACCTGCCGCAGACCGGGGCCGCGCAGCCGTGCGTTGAGGATGAGCGCGGCCACGATGATGTCGGCGGACGCGTCGTCGATCTCGTCGGCGAGCTGCTGGAGCGCCTCGGGCAGCGGGGTGCGGGCGCGCAGCCGGTCGACGAGCGCGTCGAGGTGCGGGCGCAGCACGGGCGCGGCGGCACGCGCGGACGCCGGAATGGCCTGTTCCAGGCCCACCGCACCGGCGATGGTGTCGCGCAGCGACTCCGTCCAGGAGGCCAGCGCCTCCACGCGGCGCATCGCGGCCCGCTCCTCCGCGGCCCCGCCGAAGAGGCGGTCCCAGAAGAAGACGAGGACGGCGGCGGCGACGCCGGCCACCGCCCAGCGGGTGAGCAGCAGCACGACGAGTCCGGCGAGGGCGGCGAGGGAGCCGCGCCGCCCGGCGAACCGGAGCAGCTCGCCCGCGCGCTCGCCCGCCTTCTGCTTCTCGTGCTCGGGCTTGGCCGGCAGTCCGCGGACGGCGACGATCAGCAGCGCGAGTCCGCCGCCGACGGCGACACCGCAGGCGAGCGCGTAGAGCACGATGGTGGAGAACAGTCCGCCCATGGCGCCCGGCGAACCGAACGCGGCCTCGGTGGTCATCGGCTCACCCCCACGTTCCGCTGGGCCGGTAGCCGTGGGCCATCAGTTCCTCCAGGCAGGCTAGGGGGGCGTGCGCGACGACCCGCCCGTCGGCGGCCTCCGCGAACACCTCGCTGGACAGCACGCGTCCGTCGACGCCGTTGACCTCGCGCACCGAGGTGACCACGCGCTGGAGGCGGCCGCCGCTGTGGTGGTCGTTGCGCCGCTGGATGAAGACGACGAAGTTCACCGCGCCCGCGATCAGCATCTGGCTGGCCTCGATCGGCAGCCGCTCCGTGGCCTGCAGGGCGTAGGTGGAGATGCGGTTGAAGACCTCGCTGGAGCTGTTGGCGTGGATCGTGGACAGCGAGCCGTCGTTGCCCTGGGACATCGCGTTCAGCATGGTCACGATCTCGTCGCCGAGGACCTCGCCGACGATGACGCGGGAGGGGTTCATGCGCAGCGACCGGCGCACCAGCTCGGCCATGGAAATGGCGCCCTGCCCCTCGGAGTTGGGCAGCCGCTCCTCGAACGCCACGACGTTGGGGTGGAGGTCGGGAAAGGTGTCCAGCCCCAACTCGAGCGCCCGCTCGACGGTGATGAGGCGCTCCTGCGGCGGGATCTCGTTGGCGAGGGCGCGCAGGAGGGTGGTCTTACCGGCGTTCGTCGCGCCTGCGATCATGATGTTCTTGCGGGCGCGGACCGCGCAGGCGAGGAAGTGCCCGAGCTCCGGTGTCAGCGTCCCGTTGCCCACCAGGTCGGAGATGAACACCTTGCCCATGCGCGCCCGGCGGATGGACAGCGCGGGCCGCCGCGCCACGTCCATCACGGCCGACAGCCGTGAACCGTCCGGCAGCCGCAGGTCCAGCTGGGGGTTGGCGGAGTCGAAGGGACGGGACGACAGACCCGAGTACGCGCCCAGCACCTGGATCAGCTCGATGAGCTCCTCGTCGGTCTCGGCGACGGGTTCGCCGCGGGTCTCACGCCCGTCCGAGTAGCCGACGAACACCTGGTCGCAGCCGTTGATGTCGATGTTCTCGACCTCGGGGTCGTCGAGCAGCGGCTGAAGCCGGCCGACCCCGAACAGCGCCGCGTGCACGGCGGCCGCGTACTGCTCCTCGGTGGCGGCGTCCAGCGGCGTACGTCCCGCGTTGATCTCGGCGCGGGCGTACTCCTCCAGTATCTGGGCTATGACGGCACGGGCGTACTGCCGCTCGTCCTCGGTGGACATCGGCGATACGCCGTTGACCTGGTCGAGGCGGCGCTGCTCGGCGATCCGGTCGCCGGCATCCTGGCGGAACCGCTTGACCAGTTGGTGGTCGACCGCGGTCATCGCCCGGCCCCGTGAGCCTGGGGCGGCTGCTGGGGCTGCGCGTGAGCCGCCCATGCGGCCCCGTACTGCTGGTACACGTCGGCCGTGACCTTGCGCGCGGAGCGGATCAGCAGCGACTTGTCCAGCCGCCCGCGTCTGCGCCCGGCCAGCTGCTCGGCACCGGCCGGGTCATCGGCGAGGGTGCCCAGGACGCGGGCACCCGTCCGGGCGTGTACGAGCATGTCGTTGACCTGCGAGGCGAGCTTGGCGGCGTTGCCCGTGTCGGCGACGAGGACGACGCCGATCACCGGGTTGCCGAGGGTTCCGGCACCGCGCGGACCGCCGTGCAGCCGACCGGCGAGCGCGGCGGCCCGGTCCCGTACGCGCGCGAGCGCCTCCGGCTCGGTGCGCGAGAGGAGCAGCACGAGGGAGGCGTGCGGGAACAGCTCCACGGCGGGGGTGTCCCCGCTGATCCGCCCGCAGTCGGCGATGACGTCGGCGGGCGCGTGCGGGGAGTCGGCGAGCGCGGCGAAGGCGTGCCCGAGGGTGGGCCACAGACCGGCGAGCCCGGCGGCCTGCTCGGCGATCCCCAGCCCGACGAGCACGTCCAGTTCGCCGCTCAACGGCTGGGCGTGGTCCCAGAGTTGCTCGGGCACCAGCCCGCGCCGGGCGGTGGCGGCGATGGACAGCATCCCGGTGTTCGGGTTGAGCGGCCCGCCATGCGCCGCGGCGCTGCGGTAGACGAGGTCACCGCCCGCCGGGTCGGCCTCGGCGAGCAGCACACGCCGCGGCCAGACCGCCGCGAGGGCGACGGCCGCGGTGGTGACGCCGGGGGAACCCTTGTCGGCGGCGAGGGCGATGAGGGCCATGGCTGCTCGGATGCCTTCTAGTCGCCGGGGATCAGAACGACGGCGACCTCACCGGCGGACGCGGCCTGGGCCAGCGCCGCGGCCCGGGAGGCGTCCACGGTCAGCTCGACCGGCAGGTTGCTGCTGCTCACGACATCGTCATTGCCGCGCGTGACGTCGGCGACCACGGCGCGCTCGACGAGCAGGGCGCTGCCGGCACCCGCGGCACCGGATTCCTCGTCGCCGACCCGGTACACGGCGACATGGTCGCCGGACTTGATGTGGGAGGGGTACTGGCCCTCCTTGAGCGAGACACCCACGGTCGCCTCACCCTGCTGCAGACCGCTGCCCTCGGCGAACATCTCCCCGACGAGCACGGTGCCCTTGTACAGGGTCGACTTCGCCTGGAGCTTCTTCAGGCTGTCCCGCTGCTCCCAGGGCACGAAGTTGGCGCTGGAGTCCTCGTTCACCATCACGGACGTGATCTGGCCGTCCGTGATGGCCTCGCCCTCCGGCACGGTGTCCGTGAGCTTGATGACCTCGATCCGCTCACCCGCCCGCAGGACGAGCGTCGTGACGCCCAGCGCCCCGACGAGGATCAGCAGCACCGCGAGCGCGGCCAGCGCCGGTTTGCGCTCGCGAGGAGGCGTGGGAAGCCGGTCACCGACGACCGGCCCCACCGGAGCCGCGGAGCGCCCGCCGCCCGCCCCCGAACGCTCTTGGATCTTCACGCGACCGCTCCCCGTACACCCAAGACGATGTCTGCCAAGTTCCCCGAGACTCCGGACACTTCACCCACACATACCGACCCGACCCGGGCGGCTATCCAACGCTGAGATGAGTGTCAAGCCCCCGCACCGTATCAGTCACCCATGGGCCCCTCAAGGCACGACGTGCCCCACCACGCCCATCGCAGACACCGTTACACAGGAGCAACTTGACCCTTGAACAACCTCGTTGGGAACCGGTCCGCACCCTTGCCCTGGCCTGTGCGGGCGCGAACCGCGCTTGGGTACTCGCTTCGCACGCCTCACCCATCGGCCCTGCACGTTTCACCCACGAGGGTCCGCTGTCGACATCCCGTGATCTTCGCCCGGACCGGTAACGGGACGTACGGGACTGCATCAGGCAAACACCTTGAGGAGCACTCCACTTGAACCGCACCACGTCGGCCGCCGCTTCCGCCCTGTCCCTGCTCACCGCGCTGTCGCTCACCGCGTGCGGCGGTGCCGACACGGACCCGGACGGGACGACCGGTGAACCCCGCCCCTCCACCTCCCGGGCAAAGCAACTCACCCCGGCCGAGCGGCTGGCGAAGCTCATGCTCACGTCGGCCGACGTCACCGGCTACAAGGTGACGGAGCCCTCCGACGACTTCTTCTTCGCCAAGTCCAAGGACGAGGTCACCCTGGACAAGCCGGCCTGCGCCCCACTCGCCCACGCGATGAACCAACTCCCCCTGGAAGACCCGGAGGCGGACCTCACCCGGGTCGTCGACACGGACAAGTACGGGGATGCCAGCAGCTACATCACCCTGACCACCTATGCGGCGGGCGGCGCGCAGGAAGTGATGTCCGGCCTGGGCAAGGCGGTGGACGCCTGCGGTTCCGGCTTCACCGCGAAGGCGGACGGCACCAGCGCCTACGACTCGGTCGCCTCGAAGGAGCCGACGGACGGCGCCGGCGACGAAACGGTGGCCTTCAACGCGAAAATGACCTTCCAGGGAGCGAGCCACACCCTCCACACCCAGGCCACCCGCAGCGGCGACACGGTCGCCGTCCACTTCTCGGTCAACGGCTTCTCCCTCGCCCAGGGCCGGCCGAGCGACGCGAAGCTGCCGGCGGCGGTGGTGAAGGCACAGAAGGGAAACTGGGCTGACTCCCCGACAGGGCCTTGGACGGCCTGCAGTCACCTCAGCCCAACGGACTTACGCGGCTCGTGGCGGAACGCACGGAAGGCGGGGACGGTCGGCTGGGCCCTGATCGGGTGATTGTCGGGGCAATTCGGCCCTCGGGTCGGCGGCCACCCGATTACGTGGACGCCGTACGCGTCCACGAACTCACGCCCACGAACGGAACGGTCATGTCGGAACCACCGGCCCCGGGCCTCTACACCATCGAAGTGGAGCCGGAGGTGCGCGCCTGGCTGGAAACCCTCTCGCATTCGGACTACCGAGCCGTCGAACGCTTCGCGGACCGGCTCGCCACCGACGGCCCCGCTTTGCCGTTCCCGCTCGCCAGCCACCTCGGCGACGGCCTACGAGAACTACGCATCGGACCGGTGCGCGTCACCTACTGGCTCGCTCGGGGACGCCGCGCGGTCCTCCTCACGGTCTTCCGCAAAACCAGGATGCGGGAGCGGGACGAAGTCGTGCGTGCGCAGCGAGCAAGGAAGGAATGCGAGGCGGAACACGCACCGGCCGGTGAGCACGACGTTTACAGTAGGGACGAGGAGGCCCGATGAGCAGCGGATACCACACCAGCTGGAAGGTCCCGCCGGAACACCGCGAGGACCCTGCATACCGTGCCGCGGGCCGCCGCATGGACTTCGCCCAAGCGGTCTACGACCGGCGCTCGGCCCTCGGCTGGACAACAGCGGAGCTGGCCCGACGTGCGGCGCTCCCCGAAGAGGACATCGAAGCCATCGAGGAAAGCGGCGTCGACCCCACACTCGAGCTGATCGAGCGCCTGGCCACAGCGCTCGAGGCCGGAGCTTGCATCGATCCGCGCACCAGCCCCGAATTCCGCTTCGAGGACCACGCGGCCTGACCACGGAGAAGCCGCGGAAGCCGCCCGTGCCTCCTGCCTCACCTCCCGACCGGCCCCCAGTCCCGCCGTGGTCGCGGCGGCTCCACGGGCTGGGCCGGCGCGACCGGGTCGCGGCGCGATCGCCCGGAGAACCACTCCCCCACCTGCAGGGCCATCACCATGAGGGAAGGAGCACTGATCACCAGGGCAAACCCCAGCGAGAACCACCCACTGCCGTCCCCGCGCCCCAGCGCCCCCACTCCGGAGACGGTGAGAGTGACACCGATGAGCACCGGGGGAAACAGCCAGGGCCAGGTGTCCGGCCCGGCCACCGCTTCCTCACGCCGCCCCTGGCAGAAGGCCGACCACCAGAACCGGGCGCTCCACCACACGAGCAGATACGCGGAGACGGCCCCGGCGCCGAACCCCAGCCGGGGCAGCCACCCGAAGCGGCCCACGGCCGCCGTGGCGGTGAGTCCGGCGGCCATGAAGACCCAGAAGAGGAAGAGCATGACGCCGGCGGCCAGCCGGTGCCCACGACTGCCCTGAAGAGCACGGTGCGAGATGAAGACCACGGACCGCAGCGTAGGCGAAGCAACTCTCCGCCGTACGCCCTGTCGACACAACCGCTAGCCGCATTTCGGCCTGTTCGTTGGACAGTTCGCGTTGGTGAAACCGAAAACCCCACCGATATCGTCACTGCACTGGAAACGTCTCGTCTCACGGGGAGCCCACTGTGAAGCGCCGAACTTTGCCCGTTGCCGCCGCGTTCGCCGCCGCCGCGACCTTGATGCTGACGGCCTGCGGAAGCGGGGACGACAAATCCGGCGACAGCGACAAGATCGCCGGCGCCGGCCAGGGGACGGAGAAGCCGAGCAAGTCGGCGGAGCCCTCGGGTGAAGTTCCCCCGTGATCGTGGACAGCAGATGGTTAGGCTGCGGGGGTGAGGTCTTGTGCTGTCAGGGCCCTGGTTTCGACCGGGGTGACGTATCCGTAGACGGGATGCTTCCGCAGGCGGGTGCGGTTGTACTCGACCTCGATGAAGCGGAAGACGTCGGCGCGAGCCGCCTCGTGGGATGCCCAGATCGTGGTCCCGATCTCCGCTTTCAACAGCCCGAAAAAGCTCTCAGCTGCGGCGTTATCGTAACATGAGCCCGTTCTTCCCATGCTCTGCCGAAGACCCAACTCCCGTATGAGAGTGCGGTATTCGCGTGAGGTGTATTCCGAACCGCGATCCGAGTGCGCAATGCAGCCCTCCTTCAGCCCGCCTCGGCCGGCGGCCAACCTCAGCGCGTCGACAACGAGCCCGGCCCGATGATGGTTGGCCATCGCATAGCCGACGACCTCGCGGGTGGCCAGGTCGATCACCGTGGCGAGATACCACCAGCCGGCCAGCGTAGGCAGGTAGGTCATGTCGGAGACCAGTTTCGTGCCGGGCTCGGTGGCGGTGAAGTCCCGTCCGACGAGATCCGGTGACGGGGCCGCTTTCCGGTCCGGCCGGGTCAGGCCGCGGCGCCGGCGGCGGGCGATCCCGCGGATGTCGTGCTCACGCATCATCCGCTCGACCCGCTTGCGGTTGACCCGGTGCCCGTTCCTCCGCAGCGCGGCTGTGATCCTCGGGGCTCCGTAGGCCCGCCGCGACACGTCATGGATGTGCCGGATCTCGGCGACCAGCTCGTCCTCCTGGCGGGCCCGTTCCTCGGCCGCCGGACGGGCGGCGAGGTAGGCGTAATAGCCCGAGCGAGATACGCCCAGCACTCTGCACATCAGGGCGACACTGTGACCACCGGGGTTCGTCTCGGTAGCCTTCTCCGCGTCGATGAACGCGTAGCGCACGGCTACTTCGTCGACTCCCTCGCGAAGAAGGCCGCAGCTTTTTTCAGGACCTCGATCGTCTGCTGCTGTTCCCGGTTCTCCCGCCGCAGACGACGCAGTTCTTCCTTCTCGTCGCTGGTCAGAGCACCCGCGACCCCCTGGCCCCGATCCGCCCTGTCCTGGTTCACCCAGTTCCGCAGGCCCTCCGGGCTCACCCCGATCTCCCGGGCAACCTCCGTCACCGTCTTCCCCGACGAATGGACCAGCGCGACCGCGTCCCGCTTGAACTCGGCCGTGTACCGCTTGCTCGTATTGCTCTTCTTGCTCACTACCTGGAACTGCTTCCTCCAGGACCGACCGTCCCAGTATCAGGCTGTCCAGCCCCACGGGAGAACTTCAGTCCGCCGCGAACGGCAAGTCGGTAGAGGTGGCGTTCTGCGCGGACGCCGGAAAGTTCTACGGCAAGGAGATCAAGACCGGCAAGGTCCTCACGACCGAGCCCAGCATCGAGGACTTCGACCGTTACAAGATCATTATGGTCAAGCACCCCGCTGGCACGGGCCTATGGCAGGCGTCCAAGGTGTTCGTCGAGACGAAAGCGACGAAATGCCAGTGACCAGGGCTCGGCGTACGCCCCTCAGTACCCGCTGGCAGCGCGACCCTTTTGGAGACCCGGTCGGTTGGTCCACGAGGTCCAGGCCAACGGGCCCTCCAAACCGCTCCCCTGTTCGTCGGCGTACCCTCTGTGCGCGTGCCTGCCCCGTAACGAGCGGAAGCACGCACAGGAACAGCGACGGCTCCGGAGGCAGCGCATCGAGCGTCCGGGCCCGTCGCTCGCTTGGGCACAATCAGGACACAGCTCATCGCAACAATGACACCGAACAACCGAAATGCCTTGGTTCTCGAGATAGTTCGCTCTGGCGAAACCAGCAACCTCATGGCTAGCGTCTGTGCTCTTGACCAACCTTTGTCTCACGGGGAGTTCACTGTGAAGCACCGCACTTTGTGCGTTGCCGCCGCGTTCGCCACAACAGCAGCCCTGTTGCTGACGGCCTGCGGCAGCGGAGACGACGGCTCCAACGACGGCGGCAAGATCGCCGGAGCCGACACCGGCAACGCCAGTCCTTCGGTGTCGCCCAGTACGTCCGAGAACGCCCCGCACATCAAGCGTCCGAAGATGACCTTCCCTTCGGACTTCACGATGGAGTTCGACCGCGCCGTGCCGTCCGATGCCAAGCAGGCAGCGGCACTCGCCGACGCGGAGAACTTCGTGCGCGCCGTCAACTACGGCATCGTCCAGCAGGACGCGGAGGACGCAGCGTACAAGTTCTACTCCGCGCCCGGCAGCAGCGCCCAGTCGTATGCGAAGAAGCAGATTCAGCAGTACGTCGACGGCGGCTGGACCATCACCGGAGTCCAGCGCTACACGCGGGCCAAGGTCGAGATGGCGGGCGACGGCAGCCGCGCCTCGGTCTCCTTCTGCGACAACGACTCGAAGTTCTACGGCAAAGAAGTCAAGACCAAGGAGGTCCTCAAGACAGAGCCGAGCGACAAAGACTACTACTTCTTCGAAATCGTCATGACGGCGTCCCACGAGGCAAAAGGCCTGTGGACCGCTGACACCATCGAGGTCCAGAAGGAGGCCACGCAGTGCAAGGAGTAACCCACCGCGGCCTGTACACCATCGGCCTCGCAGCCACTCTGCTCCTGGCACCAGCACACAGTGCGTTCGCCGGCGGCCCCGTCGACAAGGGTACAGAAACCGACGCCGGTCTCGAGGGCGACGACCTCTACGCCAGGGCCACGGCGATCTCGTACGACACTTCGAAGAACGGCTCCGGCCCCGCCGCCGGATCCGTGACGGTCGCGGGAGGTTCCTGGACGCCCCCGGCGTGCTGGCTGGCACCCAAGTGGACTGCGAAGCAGTTCGCCAAGGAGACCGAGGCCGGCTACAAGCAGATCTCCGGCGACCCCAACCAGGCACCTCATGCGAGGAAGGCCACGCACGAGTTCCGCCAGATGTACAAGGACGGCAAATACAAGAACTACAACCTCGACAAGCAGGACGAGGGGATGTGGTGGGGACCTGTCGAGAATCCGAACGCCCCCATCCTCGAGCGCACCGCCTGCAACGCGACGCTTCCCTTCTGGGCCGAGAACGGCGAGACGCCGGACATCGAGAACGCCATCACCCCCGAGATCCTCGCCGGCCTGGCATATGAGCAGATCAAAGTTCCCGGAACCGAGGTGACACTCGCCCCCGAGGGCACGGCCAAGGTGAATCTCCCTACGTGGGCCTGGCTGGACAAGGGCGAGTTCGCGCCCGTGTCCGTCACCGCGTCACTCGACGCACCCGGCCTCAACATCCAGGCCACGACCACAGCCAGACCGATCGCACTGGAACTGCTGCCCGGCACCGAGGATGCCGAGACCCATCCCACGTCCGGCGAGTGCACCGTCAACGAGGACGGCTCCATAGGCGAGCCCTACGCGAAGGGCGCGGCCGACCGGACACCTCCCTGCGGCATCACCTACTTCCGCTCCTCCGGAGACGGAACCTTTAAGCTCCAGGCGGCCGTGACCTGGGAGATCACATGGACCGGCACGGGCGGCGCCGGCGGCGACCTGCCCGACGGGACTTTCGGCAACGACCAGGCAGTGACAGTGCAAGAGATCCAAGCCATCAACCGTTGACGATCCGCTGATCGCACCGGCCTCGTGCCATCCTGCGGCTACCGCGGTTCACGCCCACCGCGAGGAATGGGCAATGGCCTGGCGCGGGTTTCTCATGGGCCCCAGTCGCGTTCGATCGCCCGCCGCGGGGGCACCTGCGCGGACCAGCGGTGCCGCCGCAACAGCTTCCACACCCTCTGGATCATGTACCCGACGTGAAACATCCGCCCGATCAACAACTTGACCTGCTTCAGCGTCGACCCCTGGAACTCGTCGTCCAAGCCGTGCGCGAGCGGACCCCGCTTCAACTCCCGCTCCAGCCGCTCCCATTGCCTGGGGCTCAGCCGCTCCGCCGAGGCCGGCCCCTTCGAGCGCAGGGCGTCCGCACCGCGCTCCTACCACTCCCTCCGCCAACGTCGCACCGGTCATCAAAATCCCACAGTCAGCGTCTCCGCAATACTGTCCGCAGCATCCTCCATCTCCTCTGCCAAGCCCGGCACAGTCCGCCCGCTGCACCGTCGAGCGGCTGATGGCCGAGCTGGGTATCGAGGGCGTCATCCGTGGTCAGCGGCGCCGCACCACCGTGCCGGAGCCGTCGGCACCCAGGCCGCCGGACCTGGTCGACCGCGACTTCACCGCGAGCCGGCCCGACCAGCTCTGGGTGGCCGATATGGCCTATGTCCGCACCTGGTCCGGCTGGGCGTACGTGGCGTTCGTCCTGGACGTCTTCTCCCGGGTGATCGTCGGCTGGCAGGTCGCGAACCATATGCGGACCGAACTCCCGCTGGACGCGCTGGAGATGGCCCTGTGGAGACGGAGGATCAAGAAGGACTCCGGGCTGATCCACCACAGCGGCCGCGGCTCGCAATACGTATCCATCCGCTACACCGACCGGCTCACCGAGATCGGTGCCTCCGCGTCCGTCGGCTCGGTCGCGGACTCGTATGACAATGCGATGGCCGAGGCGCTGAACGGCACCTTCAAGGCCGAGCTGATCGAGATGCAGGGTCCCTGGAAGGACGTCGACCAGGTCGAACGGGCGATCTTCCAGTGGGTCACCTGGTACAACGAGGAACGGCTCCACTCCGCCCTCGACTACGTACCGCCCGCCGAGTACGAACGCGACTGGTGGCGACAACAGGAAGCCACCCCGCAGCCCGCCTGAAACAAGATCACCGGACTCTACGAAACTCGGGACAGCTCACATGACCGCAAGGCGACGGTGCTGTCTGTTGCGCCACCGAGCCCGGACCCGTACCACCGCATCGGCTGCCGGGAACAGGAACATAGCCCCGGCAGCAACCGGCATGGCCCATGCGGAGGTCGGCAGCAAAACGCGCCGAATGCCGTCAGCACCAACGGCATACCGTCGCTCTCGGCATCGGGCGTCGCGTACGAGCAAGTTCGGCCCGTCGGCATACAGCCGAGCCCGGCGTAGCACGTGAGTGCTGTGCAACGGCATGCCTCCCGGGCGTGCCACCAGCTCGTCCGGCCGCCGCAGCACACCACCTCGCCCTGGCTGCTCGGACGCCACTCTGACTCACCCATGACTCGGCTCACCCATCGCGGGTCATCCCCAGTGCAGCGTCCCCGCCACGGTGTCAAACAGCGCCACCATCTGGTTCGCAAGCTGATCGACGGGGGTTGAGAAGTTCAACAGCAGCCATCGGGTGGTGGCGGGGATCGGCACGTAGTACGTGAGGGTCGTGGTCGGTAGCGTGTTGCCCAACTGCCTTGCTGGGTCGGGTGCTTCGCGGCGGCGGTGGCGTACCGCGCTACCCGCCGCGTCCAGTTCCACCACGCTGATCTCTTCGTCCTCGCCGCGGCCCCGGTCGGCCAAGTGCTCTGCCAGCGCAGCGGCGTCCGAGGTCTCGGGCCATTCACCGGGACCCGGGACACTGATGAGGAGTGAGGACGCCAGGGGCACCGGGCCGACGGCCATCGTGGAGAGGTAGAGCTCGGTGCCGCCGACCTGGTAGGCGTCCTTGGCCTTCCGTTGGAGGTCCTGCATGAACTGATGCTTGAGGTGCGGGACATTGTCCTGGCCGCGGAATGTCAGCTCGGCGAGGGCGACGATGCCCCGGTCACGGTCCTGCGGGTCGAGTGCGAGCTGGAACCAGCCGTCCGGGACGACGACGTTGTAGTCCGTGGGCGGCGAGGAGAACTGGTCGGCCGTCCTCATGCCGTACCTCCGTCGGCGGAAGTCGGGGAACCCCCGGTCGAAAGCGGAGTGATCCGCATGGTCCGCACCGCTTCATCAGCGAGGTCGGTGATCTGCTCGGTGAGGGCGATCTTTTCCCAGGTCACCGTGACGACGATGAGACTCTCCATGCCGGGCGGGAAGAAGGCGTACTTGATGAACTCGGTCAGCTTGCGGCCGAACCCCAACATACGCTTGACCTGCAGCATGGCCTGGATGCGTACGGCGGGCCCGGCAGCCAACTCGAGGTGAGTGATCTGAGGGGTCCCTGTGACCTCCCCGTTTCCCCATTGCAGAAGCAGAGGGATGACCTCTTCCGCGCCGGGGCGGGGCACGCCCTCGTCGCCATACGAGTCGACCATGAGGTTGGCGAGGGCCTCCCCCGCCTCGGAGTAGTACACCGCCGCGAGGGTGGGCACGTCGTCGTTGAGGTCGACGGCCCGCTCGACCATGTCGTCGAAGACCGCGCTCTTCTCGATCTCGAGGCCGAGCGGATTGAGCCTGTTCACGACTTCCGTGGCCAGCGCCTTGGCCTCGGCCTTAGTCCCCTCGCGCAGCGTGAGGTCGATCCAGCCCGGCTGGAACTCAAAGGTGCACTCGAAGGTCTCATCCAGCGGAGCGGGATCGTCCGGTGCGGTCATGCTCGGTCCTTTCTTGCGGATACGGACGGGGCTCAGCCGATTCCAACCATTTTCTGAAGGTTTCCGTCCAGGCCCAGCCCGCCCAGCGTAATACCGGACCCGACGACAGACAGACGGCTGGCCGTCTTGGAGATCTGATTGACGGCGTTGGCATCGAATTGCCCACCCAAAGCCGCGGTTCCCATCTTGACCGACTTCAGGTCAGAGGCGACACCGGGATCGGCCATGGAGAACGATTTCGGAAGTCCCTTGAGGGCACTTCCCCCACCGCGCAGGCCCAACTCGTTCCTGACCGCGCTCCAATTGCCGCTGCCCGGCTTCAGCGTCTTCAGGTTCTTCGCCCATGATGCCTTCGAGAAGGGTTCCGTGAACGGCTCCTTGAGCGACTTCAGGATGTCGCTCCTTCCGAGCTTGGCGTCCTTGTAGGCCGCCCGGCGAAGGTTCTTGTTGGCCCGGCTCACCTCACGTGCGGTGCGGGCGCCTCCAGCCTTGCCGAGGCGACCCAATGTCCCCTTCGCGAACTTGCCTGCGACCTTGGAAAAGCCCTTACCGACACCCATCATGAGGAAGCCGAGGGCCGCCTTGCCCACGTCCATCCAGTTAGCGTTTCCCTGGGCAACCTGAACGAGTGTGGCTACGAAATTGATGAGCGTCGCGATCATGGCTATGGCGCCCAGCACTCCGGCCAGAGCCTGCCCGATGACCGGGACCCATCCGACGAGCAGCGACAGAATTCCACATACTGTGGCGACCCAGGATGTGATCGTCGCGATGTCGTCGACCAAGGTCTCCCAGAACCCGTCCTTCAGGGAGTCATGGTTGGTGACCGCGTCCAGGGACTCGCGTGCACGCTTGGCGGCGTCGTCACGGATCCGCTTCGCGTCATTGATCTTCTCGCGTGCTGCATCGATCTCGTCACTGGCCGCGTCCCGCTTCGCCTCAAGCTCCTTGCGGTCCTTGTCGGCGTCCTCTTTCCCTCGGTCCTTCCCCGAAAGGTTGTCAATACTTTTCTGGGACGCGCTCTTTCGCTCGTCGGCGTCCTTCGCCTCCTTGAGCGCAGCATCGGCGATCTCCTGGGCACGGTTGAGGTCGGAGGCGTAGTCTCGCGGACTGGCAACGACCTTGTCCTGGTGTCCGCCGCCTACTTCCTCGACCCGCGTGCCGATCGCCGTGGCAGCGGTGTCATATCTCTTGAAGGCCGCCTCGAGTTTCTTGACATTGCCCGAGGCCTTTTCGCGGAACTCGTTGCCGGCCTTGCTGTCCCAGGCGTCCACCTCTGCGACGGCCTTCAGATTGCGGATCTGACGTTCGAGCTCGTCCGCCGTCTTGCGTAGTTGCTTGCCCAGGGACGCCATGCGGTCCGCGTCTCCGGGAATGGGGTCACTGTCCGCAACCGGATGCCAGTCGCGCGGCCTTCCCACCATCAGTCAGTTCGCCTTCTTCGGATCCTGGGCATCGCGAAGCGCCTGAGCTAGCTGATGATCGATGTCCTCGTACGCCTTGCCTGCAGCCTTGGCTATCTGGGCCAACGCGTCGACCTCCTCGGTCAGCCTCTTACGACTGAGCTTCCAGTTGTCAGCGAAGTCCTCGAACATGTCGGCCAGTTCGCCGTTGCCGAAGTCGTCCTCGTACTTGCCGCCCAGATCCTCCAGGCCGTCGAACGCCTTCTTGATATTGCCGAGCCCTTTGCCCATCTCCTTGATCACTTCAAGATCGAGCCGCTGATCGCTCTCGCCGGCCACGGCGCCCCCATCATGTCGATCTGCCGGCCCTGAGCCGGCACCGATTGCAAACAGCCCGGTGCAACGGGCAGTGCCGCCCCGTCACACCGGACCGTGTTGCCTGTGCCCGGCTCAGCCCTTGGCGGCCTTGGCCAGCTCACCGTCCAGGTCCTCGTACGCCTTCTTGGCGTTGGTGAGGAACTTGGACAGTCCCTCCAGCCCCTTGACGGTCTTCGCCGCGCCCTTGGTGAAGTCCTTGATGGACTCGTCGTAGGCGCCGGAGGCCTTCTGGGTGGTGAAGCCGTTGGCGACGAGCTCCTCGACGCCCTTCTCGATGGCCTTCAACATGTCTTCCATGTCACCCATCGCCTTGATGAGGTCGTTGGCCTTCTTCTCCATCTCGGCGTAAGTAAGGTCTGTGTCCTTGGCCATGACGCCTCTCCCTCCCGCTGCGGTAGCCGCAGGGCCTTCCCCCGTGGCTTGACTGGCGCGGTCTGCCCGGTCATCCACCGGACGTCCGCATGAGCAAAGATCTTACGGGTGGGGCTGTTTGGATGTCTGGGATGCTCGGCAATGGATGCGTGAATCAGTGCACATCCCAGACTGGTGAAGCCGTTGTGCATCCCGTTGCACAGGGGAAAGGTGGGGCGGCTAAGGTCGCTCCACTGTGTTCAGCGTTCCGGGAGCGGCCTCAGCCCAGCGAGGAGGACGAACGTGCACCTGAGTCTGACCGTCGTCGACCCGATCGGCGGGACCAGCGCCGATGTGGTGCTCGACGCCGATCCGGAGTCGTCGGTCGGCGACATCACTCGGGAGCTGGCGCGGCACGTCGGTGTTGCCCGTGGTGCGCAGATCATCCCCATCAGCGGGCATCCGGGCCCGGGCGGGGCACCGCAGGCATTCGTCGACGGCCACGCCCTCGACGCCGGCACCACCATCGCCGGCTCACCACTGCGCGAGGGCGCCGTCGTCAGCCTGCACGATCCGGTCGGCTGCGTTCTCGGCGAACCGACTGGTGTGGTGGAGTTCCGAGTGGCCGGCGGTTCCGCCGCCGGTGCCGTGCACCGGCTGGGCATCGGGCGGTACGACATCGGCAGCGGCCCGGCCGCGCACATCCGCATCGACGATCCCGAACTCGCCGCGCGCGCCGCGACATTGTCGATTCCCATGGACGGCGCCTGCGAGGTCACCCTACACGGCATCGAGAAGAAGGACAGAGCTGACAAGAAGAAGGAGAAGGAGAAGGACAGGGACAGCAACCACCCCCGGCTCGACGGCGAGGACTTCGACGGCGGCTCCTGGCCCCTGGGCTCCCAACTCGCCCTCGGCAACACGCTTCTGGAGATCGACCGCTACTCCCCGCCCAACGCTGCCCTGAAGTGGTCGGACGACGGCGCCGGGCTCGACTACAACCGGCCTCCGCGACTGCGCCCGGCGGAGCGCAAGACCCACTTTCGGCTGCCTTCTCCGCCCAGGGAGTACGAAGCCCGGCCGCTGCCCTGGCTGATGGCTCTGTTCCCGCTGGTCGGCGCGGTCGTGTCCGTCATGATCTTCGGTCGCTGGTACTACATGATCATGGCGCTGTTGAGCCCGCTCATGCTCTTCGGCAACTACTTCATGGACAAGAAGCACGGACGCAAGTCCCACGCGAAGCAGGTCAAGGAGTACAAGGAGACCAAGGAGCGGATCGAGAAGGACGCCCAGGACGCCCTGCGGCTGGAGCGACTCGACCGGCGCGGCTCCATTCCCGATCCCGCCTCCGTGCTCGCATTCGGCACCGGGCCCCGTACCCGGTTGTGGGAGCGGCGGCGCACCGACGCCGACCATCTGCTCCTTCGGGTCGGCACCGGCCGCGTGCCGTCCGAGGTCGTTCTCGACGACCCGGAGCAGGACGAGCACAAGCGACAGGTCACTTGGGAGATCGAGGACTCACCCGTCGCGCTGCCTCTTAAGGACCTCGGCATCATCGGCATCGCAGGGCCCGGCGACTCGGCACAGGCGCTCGCGAGATGGGCCGTTGCGCAGACGGCGGTCCTGCACAGCCCGATGGACGTGCAGTTCTACGTGCTCACCGAGAACCAGGCACAGCCGCGCTGGGACTGGGTCCGCTGGCTACCGCACGCCCGACCGACGAGCGGCCAGGACGTCAACGTCCTGATCGGAACGGACTCCGAGACCGTGAGCGCTCGGGTCGGTGAGCTGACCCAGTTGCTCGACGCCAGGCAGAAGGCCCTGAAGGAGAACAACCGCAGCGGTGGCGGTCCCGCCTTCTCCGACCCCGACATCGTCGTCGTATGGGACGGTTCGCGACGGCTGAGGTCGCTGCCGGGTGTCGTACGACTGCTGCGGGAAGGGCCCGCGGTCGCCATGTACGCGATCTGCCTGGACGAGGAAGAGCGCTTCCTGCCCGGCGAGTGCCAGGCCTTCGTCGTCGCCGAGCCGCTGCGCCACGACGACTCCGTCGCCGCTTCGCCCATCAACTCCGCTCAGACGTCCGCCGGCGGTTTCCCCTCCTTCCAGGCCTGGCACCAAGGCGCCCAACAGGGTCAGCAGACCGTCGGGCAGGCCCTCGAACTGCGGCTGCGCGTCGAGCAGACCGGCACCCGTAGCAGGACCGATGTACGGCCCGACCTCGTCTCTCCCACCTGGTGCGCCCGGCTGTCCCGGGCGCTGTCGCCCTTGCGTGACATCAGTGGCGAGTCCGAGGATTCCGCCCTCCCGTCCTCGAGCCGGCTCCTCGACGTGCTGCAGCTGGAGCCCCCGACGCGCGACGACATCGCCGCACGCTGGCGCATGGGCGGACAGTCCACCTTGGCGGTCATCGGTGAGTCGTACGACGGTCCCTTCGGCATCGACATCCGGCGCGACGGCCCGCACGGACTCATCGCCGGTACCACCGGTTCGGGTAAGTCGGAGCTGCTCCAGACCATCGTGGCCGCGCTCGCCGTCGCCAACACGCCCGAGAACATGACGTTCGTCCTCGTCGACTACAAGGGCGGGTCCGCCTTCAAGGACTGCGTCAAACTTCCGCACACCGTCGGCATGGTCACCGACCTCGACGCCCACCTCGTCGAACGCGCCCTGGAATCGCTGGGCGCGGAGCTGAAGCGGCGCGAGCACATCCTCGCGGCCGCCGACGCCAAGGACATCGAGGACTACCAGGATCTGGTGCGCCGGGACCCGTCCCACGCACCCGTGCCCCGGCTGCTGATCGTCATCGACGAGTTCGCGTCCATGGTCCGCGACCTGCCCGACTTCGTGACGGGTCTCGTCAACATCGCCCAGCGAGGCCGCTCCCTCGGCATTCACCTCCTGCTCGCCACGCAGCGGCCGAGTGGTGTCGTATCGCCCGAGATCCGCGCCAACACCAATCTGCGGATCGCCCTGCGCGTGACCGATGCCGGTGAGTCGACCGACGTCATCGACGCTCCCGATGCCGGTCACATCGCCAAGAGCACGCCGGGCCGCGCGTACGTCCGCCTCGGCCACGCCTCCCTCATCCCCTTCCAGTCCGGCCGCGTCGGTGGCCGCCGCCCGGGTGCCGCCGATCCGGCGGCACTCGCCCCGTGGGCCGGGCAGCTCTCCTGGCGGGACCTGGGACGGGCCGCGCTCACCAAGCCCAAGTCCGAGGTGCGAGAGGACGACGAGATCACCGATCTCAAGGTCCTGGTGGACGCCATCCGGGAGGCCAACGAGACCCTGGGCATTCCGGCCCAGCACTCTCCGTGGCTGCCCGCTCTGGACGAGTCGCTGCTGTTGAACGACATTCCCGAGGTGCACAGTCAGGGGGCGCTGCCGGCGGCTCCGTACGGCATCGCGGATCTGCCGTCCGACCAGGCCCGCCGCCCGGTGGTCGTCGACTTCACCACCTTCGGGCACCTGCTCGTCGCCGGTGGCCCACGCAGCGGCCGCTCGCAGGTATTGCGTACCATCGCGGGCTCCCTGGCCCGCAAGCTGTCGAGCGCCGACGTCCACTTGTACGGCATCGACTGCGGCAACGGCGCCCTGAACGCGCTGACTCGGCTGCCGCATTGCGGCGCGGTCGTCAGCCGTAATCAGCAGGAGCGCGTCATCCGGTTCTTCAATCGGCTCACCGGCGAACTCACCCGGCGACAGGATCTGCTGGCGGAGAAGGGCTATGCCGACATCGGGGAGCAGCGGGCCGCCGCGGCCGAGGACGAGCGGCTGCCCCACATCGTGGTCCTCCTCGACCGCTGGGAAGGCTGGCTGCCCACGCTCGGCGAATACAACCACGGTGACCTCACCGACCAGGTGATGGCGATGATGCGCGAGGGCGCGAGCGTCGGCCTGCACTTGGTGATCACCGGTGACCGCCAGCTGCTGACGGGGCGGATCTCCTCCCTCACCGAGGACAAGTACGGCCTGCGTCTCGCGGACCGCGGCGACTTCTCGTTGCTGGACATCAACGCGCGCAAGCTCCCCGAGGAGATCCCGCCCGGCCGCGGCTACGCGAGCGGGACGGCGACCGAGACCCAGTTCGCTCTGCTCGACGAGGACACCACCGGTCAGGGTCAGGCTGCCGCGCTTGTCACGATCGGCGAGGCGGCGACCGCCCGGGACGCCGGGCTGCCGCGCTCCCGCCGCCCGTTCCGCGTCGACGTCCTGCCCAGCCGGATCTCCTTCGCCGATGCCTGGGCCATGCGCGACCCCGTGACGAGCGCCTCCCCGCTGTGGGCCCTGGTGGGCGTCGGCGGTGACGAGCTCACCGCCTTCGGCCCCGATCTGGCCGAAGGCGTTCCGGCCTTCGTGATCGGCGGCCCGGCCAAGTCCGGGCGCAGCACGGTGCTGATGAACTTCGCCCGGTCGTACCTCGCTCAGGGTGTCCGTCTCGTAGTTGCCGCGCCACGCCAGTCGCCCCTGCGGGAACTCGAGGGGCGGGAAGGTGTGCTGAAGGTCTTCACCGGGCGCGACATCGACGAGGACGAGTTGGCGGAGATCGTCGAGTCGGCCACGACGGACGACCCGATCGTCGTCCTCGTCGACGACGCCGAGGTACTGGACGACTGCGATGCCGAGGACGTCTTCAAGCGCATCGTTGAGCGTGGTACCGAGGAAGGGCTCGCCGTCGTCATCGCCGGTGACGAAGAGGAAATCTGCGATGGCTTCTCCGGCTGGCAGGTCGACGCGAAGAAGGCCCGCCGCGGCGTCCTGCTGTCGCCGCAGGACTCGTCCGCAGGGGATTTGATCGGCATCCGTACGACACGAAGCATGGTCGGCGGGCCGATCGCACCGGGCAAGGGGATGCTGCACCTAGGCAGCGGAGAGCATCAGATGGTCACGACCCCCATGTAGGACGCGTTCCCGCGCCGGCTGAGCGTGGCGGGGGACTGTCACAGTCCCCCGGCCGGTCCCCTCCGTCACACCGTAGGACGTGCAGCCTCGTGGCGGAAGCGGGCCCGGAAGCCGGGCCTGGGTCGGTGTGATCAATGCGTCAGGCCGCGACGAGGTCGCACCACACATATTTGCCCTGGCTGCCGCCCCTCGCGTGAGGCTGCCAGCCCCACAGGTCCGCGCAGGCCCGCACCAGGGCCAGCCCCCGTCCCTCCTCCGCCTCGGCGAGCTGCTCCCAGCGCCCCGGCGGCTCGGGGGGTTCCGGGTCCGTGTCCCACGCGCCGATCCGCAGCACGCCGCCGGCCCAGCGCACGCGCAGCGCCGCCGGCCCCTTCGTGTGCCGTACGGAGTTGGCGACCAGCTCGGTCGCCAGCAGTTCGGCGGTGTCGACGAGGCCGATCAGGCCGTGCATCGTGAGGATGAGCCGCAGTGTGCGGCGACAGATGGTCACGGCGCGGGCGTCGTTGGGGATGGACAAGGTGTACTCCCAGGAGCCGGCGGTCTCTTCGGTACCGGTTTCGGGCATGAGTGAGCTCCACTAGGAAAAGGGATGTCGACCGGTGGCAACGCCGCTTCGACAGGCATGGCGAAACGGTGCACTTCCGACACCGTTCCGCATCGTGTGCGGAACATCACCGACGGTATTTCCTAACTTTAGGAAACTACAAGCGTCTGCCGTACTCTGAACTCGAACGAGGTACGTGAGCCGCGCACTTGAAACCAGGAGGCATGGATTGCCGCCGAAGAGACACCTCACGGCCCGCAGGGTGCGGTTGGGCACTGAACTGCGCAAACTGCGCGAGGCGATGGGCATGAAGTCGAAAGAGGTCGCGGACCTGCTCGGCGCCGACTCCGTACAGATGAGCCAGATCGAGTCCGGCGTCGCCGGGGTGAGCGAAAAGCGCGTACGTCGCCTCGCCGCTCACTACGCCTGCACGGATGAGGGGTTGATCGACGCGCTCGTCGCGATGGCCACCGACCGCACGCGTGGATGGTGGGAGGATTACCGGGGAGTACTACCTCCGGTGTTCCTGGACACCGCCGAGGTCGAGCACCATGCCACTGCCCTGCGCGAGATCGTGGTCACGCACGTTCCCGGGCTGCTTCAGACCGCCGACTACGCCCGCGCCGTGTACACCTACATGATGCCGGGCCTGCCCGAGACCGAACTCGCTCCTCGTGTGGAACACCGGATGCGACGGCGAACCGTGATCGAGGGTGACACCCCGACACCGTATGAGACGATCATCCACGAGTTCGCACTCCGGGTCCGCGTGGCCGACCGCCGGGTGGCCCAGGCGCAGCTCCGCCAGATCCTCACGCAGATCGAGGACGGTCATGCGGTGGTGCGCGTCATCCCCACCGACCAGGACGGCTTCGCCGGTGCCGACGCCTCGATGATGCACGCATGTGGCCCCGTGCCCCAACTGGACACCGTGCTCCGTGACTTCCCCACCGGGACCGCCTTCATCGACGCAGAACCTCAGCTGAATCAACTTCGAACGCTGTTCCGTAAAGTGGAGAAGGCGTCGCTGGACCCCGCAGCTTCGCTGGACTTCATCCACCAGTTGACGAAGGAATTGTGAGTCGTGCCATGACCGAGCCCCTGCACTGGCGGAAGTCCTCGTTCTCGGGCGGCGGCGACGGCAACACCTGCGTGGAGATGGCGCCAGTGCGAAACCGAGTCGCCATACGCGACTCCAAGCGCCCCGCCCACGGTCCCCTCTCCTTCCCGGCTGCCACGTTCGACGCCTTCGTCGAAGGGCTCAAGTCGGGCAGCGGGAACGGGCTCGGAACCGCGTGAGCCGGTGCCGCACCGCTGCCCGGCGCTGACCTCGGGCACCGTTTCGTTGCGGTGCATGTGGCCAGGAGAGCAGCCGTCGGCCGGACAGCAGGCGAACCCGTACCGCCAGCCCCAGCCGTGAAACGCGCTGACGCCGCCGGCCGGCGGAGTCCGGGACCGTGCAGGACACGGCAAGGCACTGACCTTCGCTTTCGAGAACACCGAAGGCGACCTGCTTTGGTGGTCATTCCTCGGGGCCAACGGCGTGACCGACGAGGTGCCGGACTCCGTCGTACGGAAGATCGCCGCCACGGTACGGCTCCACGAGGCCGCCCCGTCCGGCTCGTGAGCTCTAACCGACCTTCGACAACCGGGCCTTCGGGCGGCCGGAGGGTTTGCTGTCCGACTCGTAGACTAGGTCGTCGCCGACCGGGGTGAGACGGACGGTGTGGGCGGCCTGGTTGCAGACGTCACGGTTGGACTTGGCGCCGACGGAGGTCGTGACGAGCTGCTTCTTCGTGACCTGCTTCAGGGTCAGGACGTCGTCGCAGACGCCGCCGAAGATGTCCGTGTGCCGCAGGGTGCCCACCTGCTCGCCCACCTTCGCCTCCTTGAGCGTCACGCGGAACGTGCCGAGGGGAATGGCGATGGACTCGCGGGAGCTCGCCTGCCCCTCCCAGGTGCCGAGGTAGCCGGCGAGGACGGTGCCAGGCGGCTCCTGGGCCCCGCCTTCGGAACCCGCGTCGCCGCCGGACGAGTTGCCCGTGCCCGGCAACATGTCGAGCACGAGCACCGAACCGACGGTCACGGCCGCCAGCGCGCCCGCGACGGCGAGGGCGACCGTGCAGCTCACGCGCCGGCCCTTGCCGCCGGCCCCGGGGGAGGCGGTGGCCGCGACGGAGACGGAGAGCTTGCCGGGGCGGTGCTGTGCCGAGGGCTGGGTCGGCGGGTGGGACGTCGGGACCGAGTCCGCGGGCCCGTGCCCGTACACGGTCGGGGGCGTGTTCCCGGAGGAGGCCATGACTCCCTGCGCGTACGAGCCCGCGGCCTCCTGCGCATACGAGGTCTCGGCCACCTGCGCACCCGGCGCCGCGCGCGCGTCGGCGCCCGGCGTGGGGTGCGGACCGGCGCCCGGGGTCGCGTGCCCGCCGGACGGTGTCAAGTGCGAACCGGCCCCCGGCGTCGCGTGACCGCCGGGCGGTGTGGCGCGTGGTCCCGGGATGCCGGAGGCGTTCGGCCCCTCCGGTTCCGGCGTCACCGGTGGCGGGCCGAAGGTTCCGGTCGCCGCCGCTGCCGGGGTGTGGGCGTGCGGCGGGCCGCCGTAGCCGCCGCCCGCCGCCCCCGCGACCGACGGGCCGCCGGCCCCCGGAGGACCGTCCTCCGGCGCCTCGCCCACCGACGGCCTGCTGAATCCCACCGGGCCCGACGGCCCGTCCCCCGCCGCCTCCAGGTTCAGCAGCCGCACCGCGCTCCGGCTGACCTGTTCCACCAGGGGCCCGGGCAGCCACCCGCCCGCGACCAGGCGGGCCGCACCGCCCTCGGGGGCGAGACGGCGGGCCACCTCGGCCGGGGCCGGACGAGCGGTCGGGTCCTTGTCCAGGCAGGCCTCGGTCAGCTCTCGTACGTCGCCGTCCCACTCGCCCAGCTCGGGCGGTTCGTGCACGACCTTGTACAGCAGCGCCGCCGAGGAGTCGCCGGGGAAGGGCGGCCGGCCGGTCGCCGCGTACGCCAGGACGGCGCCCAGGGAGAAGACGTCCGCCGCGCCCGTCACGCCCTTGCCGAGGATCTGCTCGGGCGACATATAGCCGGGGGAGCCGATCGAGACGCCGGTGGAGGTCAGGGAGGCCGTGCCGTCCATGGCGCGGGCGATGCCGAAGTCGATCAGCAGGGGGCCGTCCAGGGTGAGGAGCACGTTGGACGGCTTCACGTCCCGGTGCACCAGGCCCAGTTCGTGCACCGCCGTCAGCGCCTCGGCCAGGCCCGCGCCCAGGGTCCGTACGGTGTGGGCGGGCAGGGGGCCGGCGTCGGTGACCGCCGCCGCGAGGGAGGGGCCGGCCGCGTAGGCGGTGGCGACCCACGGCACCCGGGCCTCGGGGTCGGCGTCCAGGACGGACGCCGTCCAGGCGCCGCCGACCCGGCGCGCGGCGTCGATCTCGCGGCGGAACCGGGCGCGGAACTCCTCGTCCAGCGCGAAGTGCGGGTGCACGATCTTCACCGCGACGGTACGGCCCCCGGCACTGCGGCCCAGATAGACCCGGCCCATGCCGCCGGAGCCCAGCCGGCCGAGCAGCCGGTAGGGCCCCACGACCGTGGGCTCGTCCGTTTCGAGCGGCCGCATGGCGTCCACCCCTCCCCCGTCACGCCCGTACGCCGGAACCTTCCAGCAGGGTAGTGGGCCGGGCCGTCGGCCTCACGGCTGCAGCAGATCCACCCTGACGTCCGCGGGGAACCCGGTCGTCGGTCCCACCCGGCGGGCGAACTCCGCGACCGCCTCCAGCTGCGGCGCGCCGAACCTGAAGTCGAGGGTGGTGAAGTACTGGGCCAGGGTCTGCTCGTCGAAGGCCTCCCAGCGGGCCGCCTGCTCGGCGACCTTGGCGACCTCCTCCAGGGAGAGGTTGCGGGAGGCGAGGAACGCCTCGTGCACCTTGCGGGTGATCATCGGCTCGCGTTCGGCGTAATCGCGCCGGGCCGCCCACACCGCGAAGACGAACGGCAGGCCCGTCCACTGCTTCCACAGCGCGCCCAGATCGTGCACGTCGAGTCCGTAACGGGGCCCGTCGAGCATGTTGGCGCGCAGGGCCGCGTCACCGATCAGGACGGCGGCCTCGGCCTCCTGCATCATCAGGCTCAGGTCGGGCGGGCAGGTGTAGTAGTCGGGCCGTACGCCGTACCGCTCGGCGAGGAGGAGCTGGGCCAGCCGTACGGAGGTACGGGAGGTCGACCCGAGGGCGACCCGGGCACCGTCGAGCCGGTCCAGCGGGAGCTGCGAGACGATCACGCAGGACATCACCGGGCCGTCGCAGCCGACGGCGATGTCGGGGAAGGCGACGAGCCGGTCCGCGTGCTTGAGGTACTCGACCAGGGTGATGGGCCCGATGTCGAGGTCGCCCTGCACCAGCTGCTCGCTGAGCTTCTCAGGGGTGTCCTTCGTCAGCTCGAAGTCGAGGAGCGTGCCCGTTCTCGCGAGCCCCCAGTACAGGGGCAGGCAGTTCAGGAACTGGATGTGGCCGACGCGCGGCCGGGTGCGAGGATTGTCCACATCGTGAGGCTAGCCCTCGCACGAAGCGGCGGGGCTTGCGCCCCCTCGTACGGCTTTGAACGAACCGCCGGGTGTGACGGACGGGCATGCAAACATTCGGGTGACGTGATCTTGCCCTCTCTTGCATTCCGGGGCCCTCGTGCTAGGCTCGACGCAAGTTGCAGTTTGGTTTCCCTTGCAGTACAGAGCCTGCGGAGCATGTAACCGCGGGCTCTCGTCGTTCTCAGACGGATGCAGTTGTGCGGAATGGTCTTCACACTTGCTGGTTCTGGAGCAGGGCAACCCTTTGAGCCCAAGGAGGGCTTATGGCTACCGGAACCGTGAAGTGGTTCAACGCCGAAAAGGGCTTTGGTTTCATCGCCCAGGAAGGCGGCGGCCCCGACGTCTTCGTCCACTACTCCGCGATCAACGCGAGCGGTTTCCGCTCCCTCGAGGAGAACCAGCAGGTGTCCTTCGACGTCACGCAGGGTCCGAAGGGCCCGCAGGCGGAGAACGTCACCCCGGTCTGATCCTCCGATCCGGGAACGACTAGCAGTACCCAAGGAGCCCCACGCCGTCAGGCGAACGGGGCTCCTGCCTTTTCCGTGACACGGCGCCCTGGTTGAATTCCGGGCGCATTTCTCTCGTACGCGTCTCGAATGTGCTGCAGGATCATCACGAATTGCGTGCCGGGCTCGAATGCCTCGTACGCGGGCGGAACCAGCGGAACATTTGCGCGATACGACATGTAGTCCCCCGGGCGCAGTTCCGCGCTCTCCTCTCCGGGTCCCGCCTTCACCCGTCCGGCGCTGACCACGATGTGTTCCACCGTCCCCGGAATGTGCGGCCCGGAGGCGCGCACGCCCCCCGCTTCCACCCCGACGGCGTAGCGAGCTCGTCTGTCCACATGCGTTCGGCGGGTTCCATGGGTGTCAGTGGCCGCCGGTAAGGTCACCGCCCATGACCGCTGCCGACGCCGACCACACAGTCGCCACCCGTACCTTCTACGACGCCATCGCCGAGGACTACGCCGCCCTGTTCCACGACGCCCTGGCCGCGATGCCCCTGGACCGGGCGCAGCTGGCCGGATTCGCCGAACTGGTCGGCTCGGGGGGCCGGGTTGCCGACCTGGGGTGCGGGCCCGGCCGGGTGACCGCTCATCTCGCCTCCCTCGGCCTCTCCGTCTTCGGCCTCGACCTGTCGGAAGCGATGCTCGCGATCGCCCGCCGGGAGAATCCCGGCCTGCGCTTCGAACAGGGCTCGATGCAGCGGCTGGACCTCCCCGACGGCGCCCTCGACGGCGTGGTCTCCTACTACTCCACCATTCACACCCCGCAGCACGAACTGCCCCCGATATACGCGGAGTTCCGTCGGGTGCCGGCCCCCGGGGGCCATCTGCTGCTCGCGTTCCAGTGTGGTGACGAACCCCGCCGCCACGACCGCCCCTTCGGCCGCCCGGTGTCCCTCGACTTCCGCCGGCTGCAACCGGAACGCATCGCCACGCTGCTGGAGGAGGCGGGCTTCCGCATCGTCCAGCGCACGGTGCGCGCCGCCGAACCGGATCGGGACGAGACGACACCGCACGCGTTCCTCATCGCCCGCACGCCACAGTGACCTACCCCCCGTACAGCGCCTCCACCTCTTCCGCGAAGTCCCGCAGTATCTCCCCGCGCCGCAGCTTCAGCGACGGGGTGAGGTGGCCCGCCTCCTCGGTGAAGTCCTCCGGGAGGATGGTGAAGCGGCGGATGGACTCCGGGCGGGAGAGCATCTTGTTGGCCTCGTCGATGGCCCGCTGGAGGATCGCCAGCAACTCCTCGTCGTCGGCGAGGAGCTTCGCCGGGACCGGGTGCTTGCCGTTCATCCGGCGCCAGTGGGTGATGCCGTCGGGGTCAAGGGTGATCAGGGCCGAGACGTACGGGCGGTTGTCGCCCACCACCATGACCTGGGAGATCAGCGGGTGTGAGCGCAGCCAGCTTTCCAGCGGTGCCGGGGCGACGCTCTTGCCGCCGGCCGTGATGATCAGCTCCTTCTTGCGGCCCGTGACGGTCAGATAGCCCTCGTCGTCCAGCTCGCCGAGGTCGCCCGTGGGGAGCCAGCCGTCCGGGGCGGCCGGGACGACCCCGCCCGCCTGCGCGTCCCAGTAGCCGCGCAGCACATGCTCGCCCCCGACCAGGATCTCGCCGTCCGCCGCGATGCGGATCCGGGTGCCGGGCAGCGGCCAGCCCACGGTGCCCAGGCGGGGTTTCAGCGGAGGGGTGATCGTTGACGCGCCCGTGGTCTCCGTCAGACCGTAGCCCTCGAAGATCTCGATGCCCGCGCCGGCGTAGAACGCGCCGAGACCGCGGCCGAGCGGGGATCCGCCGCAGATGGCGTAGCGGACCCGGCCGCCCATGGCGTTGCGGAGCTTGCGGAAGACCAGCGGGTCGTAGAGGGCGCGCGCCGCCTTCAGGGAGCGGGACGGGCCGGGGCCGGTGCCGGTCTGCCGGGCCTCCAGGGCCTCGCCGTAGCGCTGGGCCACGGACACCGCGCGGTCGAAGGTCGACGCCCGTCCGCCCGCTTCCGCTTTCGCCCGGGCGGTGTTGAGGACCTTCTCCAGCATGTACGGGATGGTCAGCAGACAGGTGGGCCGGAAGCTCGCCAGGTCCGGCAGCAGGTCCTCGGGCGCCAGGCTCGGCGCGTGGCCGAGGCGTATCCGGGCGCGCACACAGGCGACGGCGACCATGCGGCCGAAGACGTGGGACATCGGCAGGAAGAGCAGGACGGACGCCTCTTCACTGGTCCGGGCCCGGAAGATGGGGTAGAGCAGCTCGATGGCGTTGTCCACCTCGGCGAAGAAGTTGCCGTGGGTGAGCGCGCAGCCCTTGGGGCGGCCGGTGGTGCCGGAGGTGTAGACGAGGGTGGCGAGGGTGTCGGGGACCGACATGCCCCGGCGCACCTCCACCTCGGTGTCGGGGACATGCCCTCCCGCTTCCGCCAGGGCGTCGACGTGGCCCTTCTCCACGACCCACACCCGCCGCAGATCGGGCAGGTGCGGGAGTTCGGGGCCGATCGCGGCGGCCTGGCCGGAGGTTTCCGTGATCAGGGCGACCGCGCCGGAGTCGTGCAGGATCCAGCGGGCCTGGAAGACGGACGAGGTGGGGTAGATGGGGACGGTGACCAGTCCGGCCGCCCAGGCGGCGAAGTCGAGGACCGTCCATTCGTAGATGGTGCGGGCCATGACGGCGATCCGGTCGCCCGGCATCAGCCCCTCGGCGATCAGTCCCTTGGCGACGGCGATCACCTCGGCGGCGAACCGCGCCGCCGTCACGTCCCGCCAGCTGCCGTCCGCCGTCTTCCGGCTGAGCACCACCGCGTCCGGTTCCGCGTTCGCGTTGTCGAACGGCAGGTCGGCGAGCGAACCGTGCCGCACCGGCTTCGCGAACGGCGGTACGGACGCTTCCCGTACGACTCCGTCCAGCCGCCGGGTGTCGGGCTCGACCAGGACGGGTGCTCCGTAGACGTCGTCGTCGAGAGCGGCGGAGGAATGCGCTGCGGAGGAATGCGCGGTGGACACGGGCGGCTCCTGGGCGTGCAGTGCGTCTGCTTGATGCCACGACGTACGTGCCTCGCACGCCGAGGCGCTCACCGGTGAAGGGGACTGTCACTGGGCGGTGCGGGGATCGTACGGCGGTGACGTGGGGGCTCTGTGCCGGTACGGGGGTGGTCCGGGGCCGGGCCTGTGCAATGTCGAAGGTTACGTGAGGGTCACTCACGTATCACTCACGTACGACGTCCTGGCCGGGTCAGGGCCGTTCCAGAATCGCCGTCACGCCCTGGCCGCCCGCCGCGCAGACGGAGATCAGTCCGCGGCCGGGGGCGTCCCGTTCGGCGAGGAGCGTGGCCAGCGTGGCGACGATACGGGCGCCCGTCGCGGCGAAGGGGTGACCGGTGGCCAGGGACGAGCCGGCCACGTTCAGCCGGGTGCGGTCGACGGGCGCCAGCCCTCGCTTCTCCCAGGCGGCCAGGGTGGCCAGCACCTGGGAGGCGAACGCCTCGTGGACCTCGACCAGGTCGAAGTCCGCCATGCCGAGACCGGCCCGCTCCAGCATGCGCGGGACCGCGTACGCGGGGGCCATCAGCAGGCCGTCCTCGCCGTCGGCGACGTCCCCGTGCACGAAGTCCACGGCGGCCGTCTCGTACGCGGTCAGATACGCCAGCGGTTCCAGCCCCCGTTCCCGCGCCCACTCCTCGCTTGCCAGCAGCACCAGTGCCGCACCGTCCGTCAGCGGAGTCGAGTTGCCCGCCGTCATGGTCGGGTCGGGGTGGGCGAGGCCGAAGACGGGCTTCAGGGCGGCGAGTTTCTCCACCGTCGAGCCGGGGCGGAGGTTCTGGTCGCGGGTCAGGCCCCGGAAGGGCACCACCAGGTCCTGGAACAGGCCACGTTCGTACGCGGCCGCCAGCCGCTGATGGCTGGTGGCCGCGAGCTCGTCCTGGGCCTCGCGGGTGATGCCCCAGGCGCGGGCGGTGACCGCGGCGTGCTCGCCCATGGAGAGGCCGGTGCGTGGTTCGGCGTTGCGCGGGGTGTCGGGGACGAGGTGGCCGGGGCGCACCTTCGCCAGCGCCTTGAGGCGGGCGCCCAAGGTCTTCGCGCGCCGCGCCTCCAGCAGCACCTTCCGCAGGGTGTCGTTGACGCCGAGGGGTGCGTCGCTCGCGGTGTCGGCGCCGCCGGCGATCGCCGCCTCCGTCTGGCAGAGGGCGATCTTGTTGGCGGCGGCGATGACGGCCTGGAGTCCGGTGCCGCATGCCTGCTGGATGTCGTAGGCGGGGGTGCGGGCGTCGAGGGCTGAGCCGAGGACCGTCTCGCGGGCGAGGTTGAAGTCCCGGGCGTGCTTGAGCACCGCTCCGGCGACGAACTCGCCCACCGAGCCGGGTTCCTGGAGGTGGTAGCGCTCGACGAGGCCGTCCAGTGCGGCGGTGAGCATCTCCTGGTTGGAGGCGGTGGCGTAGGGGCCGTCGGAGCGGGCAAAGGGGACACGGCTGCCGCCGATGACCGCGACGCGCCGGACGGCAGTCGGCTTCGGGGTGCTCATCTCGACCTGCTCCTCACCGGTGACTAGGATTACCTCCGGTAACCTTACTCCAGAGTAAGCACAGCGAGACCACTTACGGAGACCCCATGGCCGACCGCTATCTGAGCTTCGCCGGCACCGCCCCCGGCCGCTTCCTGACGCGCCGCCTCGGCCTCCCCCGGCCCGCGCCGCTGCTCCGCTGGTCGGCCGACCGGCCGGTGCCGGACGGCGGTCTGCTCCACCTCACCGCGGGCACGTCCAGCCTCGACCTCGCCCCCGTACTCGCCCGCACCGGCCACGCCCCGTACGACACCACGGGCCGGCCCGCCGCCGTCGTCCTGGACGCGAGCGGGATACGGGACGTCGAGGGGCTCGCCGAGGTGCACGCGGCCCTGCACCCCGTCGTACGGTCGGTCGCCACGAGCGGCCGCATCGTGGTGCTCGGCGCCCCGCTCGACCCCGCCGACCACCATCAGGCCGCCGCCCAGCAGGCGTTGGAGGGCTTCACCCGCTCCCTGGCCAAGGAGACCGGCGGGGGCAGGACCGTGAACCTGGTCCGCCTCACCGACGCCCGCGCCGCCGCATCCACCCTCTGCTTCCTGCTCTCCCCCAAGTCGGCCTACGTCAGCGGCCAGGTGATCGAGGTCGGCGCCCACGAAACCGCCGCCCCGCACGCCTCCCACGACTCCGACCGCCCCCTGGCCGGCCGCACCGCCCTGGTGACCGGCGCCGCCCGCGGCATCGGCGAGGCGGTCGCCGAGACACTGGCCCGGGACGGCGCCAAGGTGGTGGTCCTCGACGTCCCCCAGGCCGAAGAGGACGCCCGCCGTGTCGCCGACCGGCTGGGCGGCATCGCGCTCCCGCTCGACATCACCGCCGCCGGCGCGGGCCCCCGGATCGCCAGGGCCCTCCCCGACGGCCTCGACGTACTCGTCCACAACGCGGGCATCACCCGCGACCGTCGGCTGGTCAACATGCCCGCCGACCGCTGGCGTTCGGTACTGGAGGTGAACCTGGCGAGCGTGCTGCGCACGACCGACGCGCTCCTCGCCGCCGGAGCCCTGAAGCGCGGCGGGCGGATCGTCGCCACCGCCTCCATCGCGGGCATCGCCGGAAACGCGGGCCAGACCAACTACGCCGCGAGCAAGGCCGGAATCACCGGGCTGGTCCGCTCCCTCGCCCCGCACGCGCTCGCCGGGCACGGGGTGACCGTGAACGCGGTCGCCCCCGGGTTCATCGAGACGAAGATGACGGCCGCCGTGCCGCTGCTCATCCGGGAGGCGGGACGCCGTATGAACTCCCTCGCGCAGGGCGGACTGCCCATCGACGTCGCCGAGACCACCGCCTGGCTCGCCCACCCGGCCTCCGGCGCGGTGAACGGCCAGGTCGTACGGGTCTGCGGCCAGAGCCTGCTGGGAGCGTGACACACCATGACCTCCGCACCCGCACCCACCGTCGAACTCCCCCGTCCCCCCGCCCTCGCGCCGCTCCTCACCCGCGGCGCCCTGCTGTCGCCCCTCAAGCGGCCCCACCCCGACGCCCCGCACCCCCGCACCCGGCTGGTGCTGCCCGGCCTGCGCGTCGACCCCGCCCCGCTCACCGCGTACGAACGGGTGTGCGGCTTTCCGACCGGCGAGGACGCGCTGCCGGTGACCTATCCGCACGTCCTGGGCTTCCCGCTGGCCATGCGCCTGATGAGCCGGCGGGCCTTCCCCCTGCCGCTCCTCGGACTCGTCCACACATCGATACGGATCACCCGGCACCGGGCGACACCGTCCGCCGGCACCTACGGCCTGACGGTGTACGTCGACGGACTGGCCCCCCACCGGCGCGGAACGCAGGCCACCGTCGTCACGGAGATGCGGGCCGGCGCCGATGTCGTCTGGGAGTCACACAGCACCTACCTGGCCCGGCACCGGACCACCGCCCCCGCGGCCGTGCAGGACCCCCACGACACCCACGAGGACCCCGCGCCCCTGCCCGACGTCGACGAGTGGCGCCTCGCCGGGGACGTCGGCCGGCGCTACGGCGCCGCGTCCGGCGACCGCAACCCGATCCACCTCCACCCCCTCACCGCCCGGCTCTTCGGCTTCCCCCGCGCCATCGCGCACGGCATGTGGACCGTCGCCCGCTGCCTCGCCGCCCACGGCACCCCGGACGCGACGCACATACGGGCCGACTTCAGGGCACCGGTGCTCCTGCCGGGCACGGTCACCTACGCGGCACGGGGCTCCCGCTTCGAACTGCGCGGCACCGGCGGCCGGGTTCACCTGACCGGCGAGGTCCGCCCGGCCTGAGCCCCGCCGGCACGGGTGTCGTCCTCGGGCGGGGTCCAGCGGTGCCCCGCCATCAGGTCGCCCAGCCCCGCCCAGGCGAAGTTCATCAACGTGGCCGCCGACTGCCGCGCCGTGACACCGGGGGTGGCGTTGGCCCAGTCCGCGAGCGACTCGGCGGCACCCACCAGGGCCTCCGCCAGCCCCGACACCTCACGCTCGGGAAGGTCCGGGTCCCTATGGGCCTCGCGCGCGGCATCGAGGATCAGCTGCGTCACGAACGCCACGATCTCCGCACGCATCGCGGCCACCTCGGCGGCGAACACCTCGCCATGGGTGCGCGCCTGAAGGTGCAGCACGGCCCAGCCGTCAGGATGCCGCGCGGTGTGCGTGAAGAACGCCGTCAGGCCCGACCAGAGCTGGCGGTCCGCGGGCAGCTCCGGCCGGGCACCCGCGCGCACCGCCTCGGTCAGGGCCTTCGCCTCCCGCCGGATGCACGCGGTGAACAGGTCCTCCTTGGAGTTCAGGTACAGGTACACCAACGGCTTGGACACGCCCGCCAGTTCGGCGATCTCGTCCATCGACGCGGCCATGTACCCCCGCTGCCCGAAGGTCCGTACGGCGGCGTCCAGCATCTGCTGTTCACGGACCGCACGCGGCATCCGCTTCGTCTTCACGGCACCCATGGAACACAGCGTACGGTCCGCCGCTACCGCAGGTCGTGGCCGCCGCCGTCCGCCCGGTCCGTCTCCGTCACCGTGCCGACGCCGAGGTCGACCCGCGGCCAGGGACGCCACAGGTGGTGCCGGCCCGCGTCCGGGGCTCAGGTGATGGCGCCGTGGCGGGTCGGCACCTCGTTGGTCCCCTGCTCGATCTCGACGATCGAGGAACGCCACCACCGCAGCAGCCGATCAGCAGCAGCACCGCGGCCACGACATGGGAAGGGGTGGCCAGGGCGCTGTGGGCGAGACCGGACGCACCGTAGGACTCCGGCTCGCCCGGCGTCGGCATCATGCCGAGCCACAGCGGCAGCGTCCGCCACAGGCGGCGAAGTGCAGGTGATTGCCCACCATGCGGGGGACAGGGTTAGGGGGCGCTCCCCACAACGGTCACCGGTCGGTGATTGCAGGAAGCGCCCCTCGTGCGGAATCCGGGAGGGTCAGGCGGCCACGGGGACCCGCTGGGACTCGTCGGCCGGGACGTCGTCGACCGGGGAGGCGTGGACGGAGTCGTACGCCTCGCGGTCGAGCAGCCCCTCGCGCGCGGAGACGATGACCGGGATCAGGGCCTGCCCGGCGACATTGGTCGCGGTGCGGATCATGTCCAGGATCGGGTCGATGGCGAGGAGCAGGCCCACGCCCTCCATCGGGAGGCCGAGGGTGGAGAGGGTGAGGGTCAGCATGACCGTCGCGCCGGTGAGGCCGGCCGTGGCGGCCGAGCCCACGACCGAGACGAACGCGATCAGCAGGTAGTCCCCGACGCCGAGCTGGACGTCGAAGATCTGGGCGACGAAGATCGCGGCGATGGCCGGGTAGATCGCGGCGCAGCCGTCCATCTTCGTCGTGGCGCCGAACGGGACGGCGAAGCTCGCGTACTCCTTGGGCACGCCGAGGCGCTCGGTGACCTTCTGGGTCAGCGGCATGGTGCCGACGGAGGAGCGGGAGACGAAGGCCAGCTGGATGGCGGGCCAGGCGCCCTTGAAGAACTGCACCGGGCCGGCCTTGGCGACGGTCGCCAGCAGCGCCGGGTAGACGCCGAAGAGGACGATCAGGCAGCCGACGTAGATGTCGGCGGTGAAGGTGGCGTACTTGCCGATCAGGTCCCAGCCGTAGGTGGCGATGGCGTTGCCGATGAGGCCGGCGGTGCCGAGCGGGGCGAGGCGGATGACCCACCACAGGGCCTTCTGGAGGAGTTCGAGGACGGACTCGCTCAGGGTGAGGATCGGCTGGGCCTTCTCGCCGAGCTGGAGGGCGGCGATACCGGCGACGGCGGCCATGAAGACGATCTGCAGGACGTTCAGCTCGGTGAACGGCGTGATGACGTCGGTCGGCACGATGCCGGTCAGGAAGTCGATCCAGGAGCCGGACTTCTCCGGTGCGGCGCCGTCCGCCGGGGTGAGGCCGGTTCCGGCGCCCGGGTTGGTGACCAGGCCGATGACCAGGCCGATCGCCACCGCGATCAGCGACGTGATCATGAACCAGAGGAGGGTCCGCGAGGCCAGCCGGGCCGCGTTGTTGACCTTCCGCAGGTTGGTGATGGAGACCAGGATCGCGAAGAAGACGAGCGGGGCGACGGCGAGCTTCAGCAGGCCGATGAAGGTGCCGCCGACCTTCTCCAGGGTGGTGACCAGCCAGGAGACGTCCTGGCTGCGGGCGAGCCAGCCGAGCAGGACGCCCAGGACGAGGCCGGCGAGTATCTGGGCCCAGAAGGGCGCGCGTAGGGGCAGCTTGAACTGCGTGTTCGTGGACACGGACATGCTCCGTAGTGATCCGTCCGCGGGGGACGCGTGAGGAAGGTGACGTGGATGCGGGACGCGGGATGCCGGACTCGATGCGGCGAAGGGTCGGTCAGGGACGACAGTTCGCGGCGGTGATCCGGCAGAGGTCCACATGCAGGCGCGCCACGAGCGGAACACTCCGGGGCGTGGGGAACACGGCTGCTGACTTCACCCGGATACCTTAACACCCTAGCTTTGAGATCCTCAAAGCCTTACTTTGACAGGCGTGGAGTCGAAAGCATCCTTACATCGCAAAGCGCCCCGGGTTTCCAGAGGTTTGGAAACCGGGGCGCGGACGTGCGGTGCGCGGGTGTGACGGACGTTACGAGGTCTGGCCCTGCGCCTGCCCCTGCGAGCGGGCGGTGTCGTCGGCCGTGTCCTCCATGGTGCGGTTGGCCTGGAGGCCGGCCTTGGCACGGTTCACCCGCTGCACGAGCCGCTCGGAGGCCCGGTCCCGCTCCTTGCGGAGCACCACGAAGCTGATCGGGGCCGAGAACACCAGCGCGAGCAGCACGATCCACAGGCCGTTGGAGTCGCCCAGGCCGCGCGGGGCGAGACCGGAGTAGACGAGGCCCCAGACGACCACGAGGCAGCCCACGAAGATCCCGAGGCGCATCAGCGTGTAGCGGAGCATCTCATCCACTCTTCCGTGCGTACGGTCAGATACGTCCCAAAGGGACGACGTCCAGTGAAGCACGACCGGCAGGGGATCTTTCAGCGGGGTACGGGCCTCAGGTCAGCGGCAGCAGCATGATCACGTCGTCCCGGTCGTCGCCGGGGGCCACGCGGATAGCGTCCGGGACCCGGCCGACCTCCTTGTAGCCGCAGGAGGCGTAGAACCGCTCCAGCCCGAGGCCGCCGCGGCAGGCGAGCCGTATCGCCTCCACGCCGTCGAGGGTGCGGGCGGCCTGCTCGGCGGCGGCCATCAGGTCACGGCCGTGGCCTTCGCCTTGGTGACGGGGGTGGACCATCACCGTGTAGAGCCAGATCCAGTGGGTCATCAGATGGTGGGTGTTGAGGGTGAGGAACGCCGTCGCGGCCACCCGGCCCTCGTCGTCGCGCCCGACGAGGAGACGGGAGCGCCCCTCCGCCATGGACGCGAACTGCCGCACCAGCTCGGGACGGATCTCTTCCCGCGTCACCGGCGGCACGAAGCCGACCGCCCCGCCCGCGTTGCTGACATCGGTCCACAGGTCGAGGATGCCGTCGCGCAGTGCGGGGGTGACCGCGGGATCGAGCGTAAAGGTAAGGGGCATGAGCGAATGCTACCCATTACTTGAGCGCTTGCGCAGCTACTTTCAGGTCGGCCAGCAGTCCCCGGTACGCCGCCTCGCGGTCGTCCGCCCGCAGCACCGCGGAGGGATGCACCGTGGGCACCAGCCGCTCGGGGCGCCCGTGGATCTCCTCCTCCAGCACCGTGCCGCGCACCTGCGTGACCCGGAACGAGGAGCCGAGCAGCGCCTTTCCCGCGATCGCGCCGAGCAGGACGATCAGCTCCGGCTCGACGACGGCGAGCTCGGCGGCGAGCCAGGGCGCGCATGCGGCCACCTCGCGCAGGGTGGGGGCCTTGTGGATGCGGCGCTTACGGGGCTCGGACTGGGTGAACTTGAAGTGCTTGACCGCGTTGGTGAAGTACGCGTCCGCGGGGTCCAGGCCGGCTTCCGGGAGCGCCCGCTGGAGCACACGGCCCCCGGGGCCGACGAACGGCTTGCCCTGCCGATCCTCCTGATCACCGGGCTGCTCCCCGACGAGCATCACCCGGGCGTCGGCGCTCCCGTCGCCGAAGACGGTCTGCGTGGCGTCACGGTGCAGCGGGCAGCCCCGGCAGTTGGCGGCCGCATTGCGCAGGGCGGAAAGGCCACCGCGGTCCGGCACGAAGGGCTCCGCCGTGTAGGCGTCTTCTGTCGCCATGGGGTACGAGTACCCGCGAGGGGCGGCCGGACGCGGGCCCGTGGGCGGCCGGTCGCGCAGTTCCCCGCGCCCCTGGGTGGGATCGGGTGGTCCTTGACTTGTTGCTTACCGAGTCGGGTGGTGGGTGGGCATAGGCCGGGGGTCCAGGGGGCGGCGCCCCCTGGGCGGGAGATAAAGGGGGCGGCCCCCCTTCACACGCGCCGGGTGCGGCTGGGTGGGTGGCTCGTCGCGCAGTTCCCCGCGCCCCTGGGGGCTTACCGAGTCGGGTGGTGGGTGGGCATAGGCCGGGGGTCCAGGGGGCGGAGCCCCCGGGACCGGGGGAGGTAGGGGGGGGGCCCCCCCGGTAAGCGCGCTGCAGCCC